>NZ_JBHVYL010000002.1:0-254960 GCF_042880955.1 Leifsonia sp. NPDC058292 | reverse complement strand
GTGCAGGGCCCCCCGCCGGCGTGGGGGCCCCGGGGGGTGGGGTGGGGCGGGCCCCGCGGAAACACCCCACCGCACCGGCCACATCCGATCGAAAGGGCCACTTTCGGCGCGACCCGCGGCGCGCAGCGCCCAGCGTGCGGCGCGCAGCACCCAGCCCCGTGGCAGCCCGCGTTACCCCGCGCCGATGGCCGCGTTCGCCGCGGCCTGCGCCTCGCGCAACCCGCCCTCGACGGGCGTGCGCCCGGCGAAGATCGACTCGAAGATCGGGCCGAACGCATCCTGCGCCGCCGCCCATTTGGCGCCCTGCGGCGCCTGAACACTGCCGTTGTCGAGCACCTTGTAGAGCGGGGAGACGTCGACCCCTTTCGACTTCCAGTAGTCGAGGAACGACTGCTGCGCCGGGATGACGGCGGGGGAGGCGGAGCCGTTGGCGCCGATCGCCGCGGAACCCTCCGCACCGCCGAGCCAGGTGAGCACCTTCTTCACTGCATCCGGATGCTTCGAGTGCGCGTTGCCCGCGGCGATGACGCCGTTGGTCACGCTGATGGCACCGGCGGGACCGGCGGGGATTCCCGCGACGCCCCAGGTGAAGGCGGCACCCTGCTGCACGTTGGCGAGGTTGTACGAGCCCGTCTGGAAGAGTGCCAGCTTGCCCTGCGTGAACTGGTCTCGGCTGAAGTCGCCGTTGGTGTTCGTGTCTGCGGCCGATGGGGCGACGTGGTACTTGTTGATCAGGTCGACGACGTACTGGAAAGCCTGAACGCCCTCGGGGGAGTCGAAGACGAACTTGTCGCCTTTCTGCAGCGCCGCGCCGTTCGAGCCGAGGTAGTTGATGTAGATCGCGTTGAGATCGTTGGCCGCGTTGTAGCCGTACTGAACGATGTGGCCGGGGTCGAACGCGGGGTCGGCGGCGTTGCGGCCCGATGAGTCGAGCGTCAGCTTCTGCAGCACCGGGAGGAAGGTGTCGTCGGCTCCGGTCGGGTCCCAGTGCAGGCCGCTGAGACTGGCGGGGTCGACACCCGCCTTCTTCAGGAGGTCTTCGTTGTAGAACACGCCGATGCCGGGGTCGGCGAGCTGAGGCACGCCCCAGAGCTTTCCGTCTTGCGTGTACTGCTTCACAACGCTCGGCTGCCAGTTGCGCTCGATGCCGGCACCGAGGTCGTGCGTGACGTTCACGAGGTCGCCGTTGGTCGCGTAATCCTCGAAGTTGCCGGCGTTGACCCAGAAGATGTCGTCGCCTTCGCCGCCGGCGAGGTCGGTGCGGAGTTTCGTGAAGTAGTCGGCCCACGGCACGAGCGAGGTCTTCACCTCGATGTCGGGGTTCTTCTTCTCGAACTCTGCGAACGACTTGTCGTACGCCTTCTGCACCTGGTCATCCCACAGCCGCACGGTGACGGTCTGCTTCGTCGGACGCGAGGCGCCCGCGACCCCGGCGACCACAGCCACCGCGGCCACCACCACGACGAGCCCTGCCACGGATGCGGCGATCACGGTCGAACGCTTGGCCATGTGTGTCTCCTTCTTCTGCGTCTACCGGAACCCTGAGATCGTGATCGATCGCACGATCTGTTTCTGGAAGACCAGGAAGAGAACGACGAGCGGCACGATCGCCAGCGTCGTCGCTGTCATCACCAAAGTCCAGTTGCCGTTGTACTGGGTCTGGAGGCTAGCAGTGGCCACGGTGGCCACGCGCCAAGTGTTACCGCTTGTTATGACGAGGGGCCAGAGGAAGTTGTTCCATTGGCTCACCACGGTGATGAGGGCGAGGGTGGCGATGATCGGGCGGGAGAGGGGAACGACCACCTCGACGAGCACATCCAGCGTCGACGCTCCGTCGAGTCTCGCCGCGTCGATGAGGTCTTGCGGGATGCCGCGAAAGTACTCGCGCAGCAGGAAGATCGCGTATGGACTGCCGAACGAGAACGGCAGCACGAGCCCCCAGAAGGTGTTCCGAAGCCCGAGCTCGACCATCATCAGGTAGAGCGGGATGACCAGCACGACCGCCGGAACCATCAGCGTCGACAGGTACACCCAGAACAGCGCCTGCCGGCCGGGGAAGTCGACTCTCGCGAACGCGAAGGCGGCCATGATCGAGAACACGATCTGGAACACGACGATGAACACGGTGACCAGCGCCGTCACCCCCAGGGCGCGGCCGAAATCGGCGGAACCGGTGAAGAGGGTTACAACGTTCTGCAGGCTCCACGGGTCGGGCGCGGCGAGCGGGGGCTGCTGGGCGAACTGCTTGGGTGACTTGAAGGCGGTCATCGCGCTCAAGACGAAGGGGCAGAGGGTCACGACGGCTCCGGCGAGCAGCACGACATAAATGCCGAGCGTGCGCAGGATGCGGCTAGCTGAGGTCATACGTCGTCCTGCGTCTGAAATAGAGCTGCTGGCCGACGGTGATCGTCACGAGGATGACCAGGAGCACGACGGCCATCACGGATGCCCGCCCGAGGTCGAACGTCTGGAACGCCTCGGTGTAGATGTGGTTGGCCACCACATCCGTGCGCCGATCCGGTCCGCCGTTCGTGAGCGCGTAGACCTGGTCGAAGATCTGGAAGGTCGAGATCACGCTGGTGACGAGCACGAAGAACATGGTCGGCCGCAGCAGCGGCAGCTTGATGCGCCAGAACACCGCGACCGGCCCGGCTCCGTCGAGCCGCGCGGCTTCGAGCAGGTGAGGCGGGATGTTCAGCAGCCCGGCCATGAAGAAGAGGGTGACGTATCCCACGTTCGTCCAGATCACCACGGCGCACACGGCGGGGAGCGCCAGCGCCGGGTCGGTGAGCCATTCGATGTGCACACCCAGGATGGCGTTCAGGGCGCCGCCGGTCGGGGCGAAGATCCATTTCCAGACCACTCCGAGCGCCAGCGGGGCGCAGATCCAGGGGAGCACATAGATGGTGCGCAGCACGATCGACCCCGGTAACCCCCTTGTCAGGAATGAGGCGGCGAGCAGCCCGAGACCGGTCTGGATGGGGATGACGATCACCACGAACGCGAGCGTGACCAGCAGCGCGTTGCCGAACACCGCATCCCCGAGCACCGAGGTGTAGTTGGCCAGGCCGACGAATCGCGCCGGACTGATGAGATCCCAGCTCTGAAAGCTGAGCCACACGATGATGAGCACCGGCAGCGCGAGAAAGCACGCCACACCGAACAGGCTGGGCGCGAGCAGGGTGTAGCCGGTCAGCGCGTTGCGGCGACGCAGACCCTTTCCGCGTGCCGACCGCTGGGTCAGCGCTGCTCCCACCAGCTGAGCAGTCGGCGAGTGGCCTCCTCCTCGCCGAGCGGGCCTTCGTCGAGGCGCAGCTCCAGCAGGTATCTCATCGCCTCACCGACCTCCCGGCCCGGGCGGAGCTCGAGGATGCGCATGACCTGTTCGCCGTCGAGGTCGGGGCGAACCGCATCCAGCTCCTCCTTCTCTTTGAGCTCGCGGATGCGGGCTTCCAGGTCATCGTAGGCAAAGGCGAGCCTGTCGGCCTTGCGACGGTTACGCGTTGTGACATCTGCCCGGGTGAGCATGTGCAGGCGTTCGAGCTCGCCGCCCGCGTCGCGCACGTACCGGCGGACCGCCGAGTCGGTCCAGGCGCCTTCGGTGTAGCCGAAGAACCGCAGGTGCAGCTCGATGAGGCGCGCGACCGAGTCGATCGTCGACTTGTCGAAGCGCAGTTCGGTGAGACGCTTCTTCGCGAGTTTCGCTCCCACGACGTCGTGGTGGTAGAAGCTCACCAACCCGCCGGGCTCGAGCTTGCGCGTCGCCGGCTTGCCGATGTCGTGCAGGAGCGCCGCGAGGCGCAGCACCAGGTCTGGGGCCTCTCCGGGGTGGCGCTCTTTATCGTAGCCGATCGCCTGGTCGAGCACGGTCAGGCTGTGCTGGTACACGTCTTTGTGGTGGTGGTGCTCGTCGAGTTCGAGTTTCAGCGCCGGGATCTCGGGGATCACCCGGCCGGCGAGACCGGTCGAGACGAGAAGTTCGAGGCCGGCACGCGGCCCGTCGGTGATGAGCAGTTTCGAGAGCTCGTCGCGCACCCGCTCCGCGCTGACGATGTCGATGCGGTCGGCCATCTCGGCCATCGCGTGCTCGGTGTCGGCGTCGACGTCGAAGCCAAGCTGGGATGCGAACCTGGCGGCCCGCATCATGCGCAGCGGGTCGTCGCCGAACGAGATCTCCGGGCTGCTCGGCGTGGTGATCGTGCGCCCGATGAGGTGCTCGACGCCACCGGACGGGTCGACGAGCTTCACCTCGGGAACGCGGAGCGCGAGCGCGTTCACCGTGAAGTCGCGCCGCAGCAGGTCGCCCTCCAGCGTGTCGCCGAACTCGACGTCGGGCTTGCGGGTGGCGCCGTCGTAGCTGTCGGTGCGGTAGGTGGTGATCTCCACGGTGTCGTCGCCGAAACGCGCGCCGATCGTGCCGAACTGACGGCCGATGTCCCAGACCGCGTCGGCGATGGGGGAGACGACGGCGAGGATGCTGTCCGGCCGGGCATTCGTTGTGAAGTCGAGATCGTGCACCGGGCGGTCGAGCAGTGCGTCCCGCACGGGGCCGCCCACCAGTGCGAGCTCGAATCCTGCGTCGGCGAAGGCGGTCGAGACCCGGGCGACCGTCGCCGAGCGTGCGAGGTCGCCGAGGCGTGCAAGGGATTCGGCGACGTTGTGCATGGTCCCCAAGTTTACGGGCGCGCTCGGAGGGGACTCAGGAGCAGCCCTCTAGAATCGTTCTTCATGGAGGCCGAACCCGGATCGTGCGTCGACGCATGAGCGTATCCGCAAGGCCCACCCGTCGGCGGGGCCTCCGTGGACTGAGCGCGCGGTTCGTCGCCGCGCTCACCGGCGCCTCCCTGGCCATCGCGCTGCTTCCCGCTGCGGGCGCGCTCGCGTCGCCGGCAGCGACGGCCGGCGCACCCGCCGGCGCACCCGCCGACGTCTCCACGGCCGCCGGCGACTCCGACGATTCGCCGCTCACCGCATCCGTGGCCGCCGAGAACGCCGGGGTGCTGTCTCCCGGTCAGGTGCTGACCGTGTCGATCACGATCACGAACAGCTCGCAGCTCGCCTACGGGGCGGGAACGGCCGTGCTGTGGGTCGATCCGGCCGCGCAGAAGTCCCGGTCGACCCTTGACGCCTGGTTGACCTCGACCGACGCCGTCGACCAGGCCGTGACCGTCGGCTCGGCGCCGATCACCGCGCTCGAACCGGGCAGCAGCACCGTGGTGACCGTCACCGTTCCGGCCGCCTCCGTTCCGTTCGCCACCGACCCCTCGCAGTCGGTCTTCGGCATCGGAGCCTCGGTCACGGTGGGTGCGACGACGACGAACGCGCGGAGCAGTCTCGTGTGGAGCCCCGGCGCCACCGCCACACCATCGACCGTCGGAGTGGTCATGCCGATCGTGAGCCCCTCCACGTCGGACGGCTTGATCTCGGCAGACGACCTTGCGACCTACACCGCGCCCAACGGCGTGCTCACCCGCGAGCTCGACGGCCTGATGCACCACAGCACGGTCGCGATCGGACTCGACCCGATGATCGTCGCCTCGATCCGTGCGCTCGGCAACGCTGCGCCCGCCAGCGCTTCCGACTGGCTCGAGCGGCTCTCCCGGCTGCCGAACGACACCTTCTCGCTCGGCTTCGGCGACGCCGACCTGGTCGGGCAGTTCCAGAGCGGCCTCACCAAGCCACTGGCGCCCACCTCGCTCGCCTACGCACTCGACGCGAAGAACTTCACGCCATCGCCCACCCCGGTCGGCGAACCGACGGAGTCGACGTCCACGCCGACCGTGAGCCCCACGCCCAGCCCGACGCCGACCGCGGGCAACGCGCCCGTTCTGCCCACGCTCGACGAGCTCGTTTCGTGGAACTTCAGCCTGCAGGGGATCGCTTGGCCGGGCGACGACACCGTGCGCGCGACCGACCTCGATCCGCTGAAGGCCGCCGGATACACGACCACCCTGATCTCGGGCAGCAACTCGAACGCGGCGAAGCTCGACGGAACATCGAATGCCGTGCTGCCGTTCGACGGCGGCAAGCTCGGCGTGACCGACGCCGTGCTCTCCGCGGCGATCCGTCAGGCGGCGTCTGCTCCCAGCGATGCATCCTGGAACGCCGCGATGGCGAAGGTGAACGCGCAACTCGAACTCGCCAGCCAGGAAGGCGGCCAGGCGAAGCACGTGCTCCTCGCTTTCGACCGCTCCTGGCCATCGAGCGGAACCCAGCTGCAGCGCACGCTCGACGCCCTCTTCAACACTCCCTGGTCGACGCCCGCCACCCTTCCGGAGACGCTCGCCTCCTCGTCGACGAGCGGCCTGGCGCTGGTGGATGCGCCGGAGTCGCAGACACGCCTCGACGCCATCCATGCCCTCGCCGACGACGAGACGCGCCTCGACCAGTTCGCGACCATCCTCGACGACCCCGCGACCATGACGGGCCGGGCGCGCGCGGAGTTGCTGACCCTCCTCGCCGTCTCGTGGCAGAACCCGCGCACCGACTGGACGGCCGCGGTCACGAAGACCCGGGCCGCGACCACGAAGACGTTGAATGCGATCAAGATCGTGCCGACCGAGAACGTGAACCTCGTCAGCGCTCAAGGCTCGATCCCGTTCACGGTCACCAACGCGCTGCCCGACCAGGCGGCGAACCTCGTGCTCCGGGCCTCACCGTCCAACAGCCGCCTGGAGATCGACGACGACTCGACCAGGCGCATCCCCGCAGACTCCCGGGCAGCCATGCTCGTGCCGGTCAAGGCCAAGCTCGGCAACGGCCAGGTGACCCTGACTCTCACGCTCTACAGCCCGACCGGCGTGCAGATCGGTTCGCAGAGTACGGCGAAAGTGGATGTGCACGCCGACTGGGAGGGCATCGGCGCCCTGATCTTCGGCATCCTTCTGGTGCTGCTCTTCGGGTTCGGCATCGTGCGCAACGTCCTGCGTCGGCGTGAGCAGCGGAGAGCCGAACGTGGCTAGCGTCGGGCGGGCAAGCGCGATGCTCGCTTCGGGAACCCTGGTCTCCCGCATCCTCGGTTTCGTCAAAGCGTTCCTGCTGATCCAGGCGATCGGTGCGGTGGCGTTCGCCTCCAACCCGTATGCGACCTCCACGATCGTTCCGAACAGCATCTACGCGCTCATCGCCCAGGGCATCCTGAACGCCATCCTGGTGCCGCAGATCGTTCGCGCCTCGGCCCACGCCGACGGCGGCAAGGCCTACATCAACAAGCTCGTCACCGTGGGGATCGTCGTGTTCGCCGCGGTCGCGCTGGTCGCGACGCTGCTCTCCCCTGTTCTCATGCAGCTCTTCGGCCTGCGCGGCGAGGACGCCGCCATCGCCACCGCGTTCGCCTACTGGTCTCTGCCGCAGATCTTCTTCCTCGGTCTCTACACGCTGCTCGGCGAGGTGCTCAACGCCCGCAAGTCGTTCGGGCCGTTCACCTGGGCGCCGGTCGCCAACAACATCATCGGCATCGCGCTGCTGCTCGTCTTCATCGTGGCGTTCGGAGCCGACCCGGAGAGCGTGCGAGGCGCCGGCGAGTGGAACCCGACCATGATCGCCGTTCTGGCCGGAGGCGCCACCCTCGGCGTCGCTGTGCAGGCGTTCCTGCTCTTCTTCTTCTGGCGTCGGGTGGGCCTGCGGTTCCGGTTCGATTTCGCCTGGCGCGGGGTCAACCTCGGCACGGCCGGCCGCGCCGCCGCGTGGACATTCGGGATGCTCATCGCGACGCAGATCGCGGGCCTGATCGAGACGAACGTCGCGAACTCGGTGGGCAAAGGATTCGCCGGTCCCGCGATCATGAACAGCGCCTGGCTGATATTCATGCTGCCGCAGGGCATCATCGCTGTCTCGATCGTGACCGCCTTCTACACGCGGATGGCCGAGCACGCGCACCACGGCGACACGGATGCCTTCCGCACCGACTTCTCGAGCGGCGCGCGGTCGATCCTGCTGCTGATCGTCTTCTCGGCAGCCGCTCTCATCGTCGTGGCGTTCCCCTTGGCGAGCGTCTTCACGCCGTCGTACGTCGACTACGGATACGTGCTCATCGCCTATCTCGTCGGTCTCGTGCCGTTCTCCATCGTGTTCATGGCCCAGCGGGCGTTCTACTCGCTCGGCGACACCCGCACCCCGTTCGTGTTCACGGTCATCCAGGTCGTGGTGGTCGTTGGCGGCGTGCTGGCGTGTTTCTCGGTCGACCGCTCCTTCCGCGCGGCGGCGATCGCCCTCGTCGTGTCGGCCGCGACCACCGTGCAGGCGCTCATCGCGGTCGCACTCCTGCGCCGCCGGATCGGCGGGGTCGACGGCCGCCGCATCGCGCGAGGCCTGTGGCGCTTCCTTCTCGCCGCGGCCGCATCGATGATCGCGGGTGCGGGCTTCCTGGTTCTGCTGGGCGGGGTCCGGGCCGGCGCCTTCCCGGTGTCGTCGTTCATCGCAGCGCTCACGTCGATCGTGGTCGTCGGCGTGGTCATGCTGGTCGTGTACTTCGGCTCGCTCGTGCTGCTTCGCTCCGACGACCTCAGAGCCGGTCTCGCGCCGATTCTCAGCCGTTTCGCGCCCCGCTCCGAACACCCAGGTGACAAGGAATAGCATCCGCCTAGGATGTGTTCTACACCTCAGCGATTCCGATCGGGACCGCGACAGTCAGTGCAAGGAGCTCCGCAGTGCGGCAGATCATCATCATCGGTTCCGGCCCCGCCGGATACACGGCAGCGGTCTACGCTGCCCGCGCCAACCTCAAGCCGCTGCTGATCGCCTCCTCCGTCGAGGCCGGCGGCGAGCTGATGAACACCACCGAGGTCGAGAACTTTCCTGGATTCCCCGACGGCATCATGGGCCCCGACCTGATGATGAAGATGCAGGCGCAGGCCGAGAGGTTCGGCACCGAGGTCGTGCTCGACGACGTCGTCTCGGTCGATCTGACCGGCGACGTCAAGACAGTGACCCTCGGCTCCGGTGCCGTGCACACGGCGCTCTCGGTCATATTCGCCACCGGCTCCGCATACCGCAAGCTCGGCTTAGAAGACGAAGAGCGCCTCTCCGGCCACGGCGTCTCCTGGTGCGCGACCTGCGACGGGTTCTTCTTCCGTGAGCGCACGATCGCCGTCGTCGGCGGCGGCGACTCCGCAATGGAGGAGGCGAACTTCCTGACCCGCTTCGCGGACAAGGTGTACGTCATCCACCGCAAAGACACCCTGCGCGCCTCGAAGATCATGCAAGACCGCGCCATGGCGAACGACAAGATCGAATTCGTCTGGAACTCCGAGGTCGTCGGCATCAACGGCGACGAGACCGTGAAGAGCGTCACGCTGCGCGACACCGTCAGCGGTGAGCGCAGCGAACTCGAGCTCCAGGGCCTGTTCATCGCGATCGGCAACGACCCGCGCGTGCACCTCGTGCACGGGCAACTCGACCTCACTTCGGAAGGCACCATCGCGGTCGCCGGCCGGAGTTCCAAGACGAAGGTCGCGGGTGTGTTCGCGGCCGGCGACGTGATCGACCCGCACTACCGTCAGGCGGTCACCGCCGCGGCTTCGGGTACGGTTGCAGCGCTGGACGCCGAGCAGTACCTCGCCTCCCTCCCCGAAGACCTGCTGGCCCAAGCGGACGCCAGCGATCTCGAACTCACCCCCACCGCTTAAGGAGAATCACACAATGTCGGCAGCACGTTCCGTCACTGACGCCACCTTCCAGGATGACGTCCTCAACAGCGAGAAGACCATCCTCGTGGACTTCTGGGCAGAGTGGTGCGGCCCGTGTCGCGCCGTCGGCCCGATCCTCGACCAGATCGCCGCTGAGCACTCGGACAAGATCGAGATCGTCAAGCTGAACGTCGACGAGAACCCGCAGACCGCGGCGAAGTACCAGATCACCTCCATCCCCGCGATGAAGGTGTACCAGGGTGGCGAGGTCGTCAAGACCGTCATCGGTGCGAAGCCGAAGCCTGCCCTCGAAGCAGACCTGGCCGCCTACCTCGCGTAGCCGACCAGTCATCACAGACCCGTCCGGCGAGAAGCCGGGCGGGTCTTTTTTTGTATCCGAAACATCCCCGCACCATCACCGTTCGATTTCGAACAGGCACGTCCACACAAATAGCATTGGCAAACGGCGTAAGAAGGAAGAAAAGTGACTGATCAGGGCAGCCCGCTTTCACGCGGCAACAATCTCGACCCGTGGTACAACCACTACGCGCAGCGCACGAGCGGTCTGGCCGCCAGTGAGGTCCGAGCCCTGTTCGCCGTCGCCAGCCGCCCCGAGGTCGTCTCCCTGGCCGGGGGCATGCCCTACGTCTCCGCCCTCCCCGAAGATCTCGTCGTCGGTGCGATGGACCGCGTCATGCGGGAGCAGGGCCCCGTCGCCCTCCAGTACGGCTCAGGGCAGGGGGTTCCCGCCCTCCGCGAGCAGGTGCTCGACGTGATGGCGCTCGAAGGCATCAGCGCCAGCGCCGACGACGTCGTGATCACCACCGGTTCGCAGCACGCCCTCGAGCTCTTCAGCAAGCTCTTCATCGATCCGGGGGATGTGGTGCTCGCCGAGGGCCCCAGCTACGTCACCGCCATGGTGATCTTCCGCTCGTATCAGGCGGAGGTCGACCATGTGCCGATGGATGAGCACGGCCTGATCCCCGAGGCGCTCCGTGAGCACATCGCCCGGCTGAAGAGCGCGGGCCGCAAGGTGAAGTTCCTCTACACGATTCCGACGTTCCACAACCCGGCCGGCGTCACGCTCACCTGGGAACGCCGGCTCGAGATCCTCGAGATCGCGCGCGAGAACGACATCCTGGTGCTCGAGGACAACCCGTATGGGCTCCTGTACTTCGAAGACAAGCCCCCGGCTGCGCTGCGCTCGGTCGAGCACGACGGCGTGGTCTACCTCGGAACGTTCTCGAAGACGCTCGCCCCCGGTTTCCGCGTCGGCTGGGCCCTCGCGCCGCACGCCATCCGCGAGAAGCTCATCCTGGCGAACGAAGCGGCCGTGCTGAGCCCCAGCTCGTTCTCGCAGCTCGTCGTCTCGGAGTATCTGAAAGACGCCGATTGGCGCGCCCAGATCGACACATTCCGCGGGGTGTACCGGGAGCGCAAAGAGACGATGATCTCGGCGCTGGAGGAGCACCTCCCCGAGCTGAGCTGGACGAACCCCAACGGAGGCTTCTACGTCTGGCTGACGCTGCCCGAGCATCTGGACTCGAAGGCCATGCTTCCCCGCGCCGTCACCGAGCTCGTGGCCTATACCCCCGGAACAGCGTTCTACGCCGACGGCAACGGGCGCCAGAACATGCGCCTGTCGTTCTGCTATCCGACACCTGACAGCATCCGGGTCGGCATCCGGCGCCTCGCGAACGTGATCAACGGCGAACAAGACCTGCTCGACACGTTCGCCGGCACCGGCCGCCTCTCCCAGCTCGGACGAGACCGCAACAGTGCCAACCCTCCGACCGACCTGCGCTAGCTTCACCAGACACGAAAGGCCTGATCATGGCTGAAAAACACGCTCTGAACATCCTGGTGCTCGCGGGTGGGATCTCTCACGAGCGCGACATCTCGCTGCGCTCCGGTCGCCGGGTCGTCGACGGTCTCAACTCCCTCGGCCACACCGTGACCTTGCGCGACCCGGATGCGTCTCTCCTCGGAGCCATCGCCGAGAACCGTCCCGACGTCATCTGGCCGGCGCTGCACGGCGCCAGCGGTGAAGACGGCGCCCTCCGCGCACTGCTCGAGCAGACGGGCATCCCCTTCGTCGGGTCGCGCAGCGACGCGGCCCGGCTCGCGTGGTCGAAGCCGACAGCGAAGACCCTCGTGGCCCGCGCGGGCGTCGCGACCCCTGCATCCGTCACCCTGCCGCAGGAGACGTTCCGTGAGCTCGGCGCCAACAGCGTGCTCGCGACCGTCGTCGCCGGACTGGGGGAGTCACTCGTCGTCAAGCCCGCGCAGGGCGGCTCCGCCCAAGGGGTCAGCATCGTGCAGTCGGCGGATGACCTCCCCCGTGCGATGGTCGACGCGTACACCTACTCGGATGTCGCCCTGATCGAGCGCAAGATCGAAGGCGTCGAGGTCTCCATCGCCGTCATCGACACCGGTGACGGGCCGGAAGCGCTTCCCGCGGTCGAGATCGAGCCGCTCGCCGGCGCGTACACGTTCGACGCGCGCTATAACGCGGGGGAGACCCGGTTCTACGTTCCGGCACGGCTCGATGAGTCCGTGTCCGCACGCGTCGCCGCAGCCGCCACGACCGCGCATCTCGCGCTCGGGCTCCGGCACCTTTCGCGCATCGACCTCATCGTCGACGATTCGGGCACTCCGTGGTTCCTCGAGGCCAATGTGCTTCCAGGCCTGACGGAGACCTCCATCATGCCGCAGGCCATCGCCGCGTCGGGCCGTGACCTCGGCGAGGTTTACGCGGCTCTCGCAGTGGCGGCGATCGCCGACCAGTGAAGCCGGGATCGGTCAGCTGTAGCTGGGCTGACCGATCTCCTCGAGAATCCTGTTCAGGTCTTGGATCGTCGCGAAATCCACCACGATCTGGCCTTTTCTTGCCCCGAGGGTGATCTTTACGCGCGTGTTGAGGCGGTCGCCGAGCTTGTCGGAGATCTCGTCCAGGTGCCCGCGGTGCTTACCCGGAGTCGCCTTCGTGCGCGGAGCCTTCGGTTCTTTGCTGGCGGCGGCCTCGGCTGCTCGCACCGAGAGATCTTCGTTGACGATCTTGTCGGCCAGGCGGCCCATGGCCTCCTCGTCGTCGCCCACCGACAGGATGGCTCGTGCGTGCCCGGCGCTCAAGACGCCGGCGGCGACGCGGGACTGCACTGCAGAAGGCAGCTTCAGTAGCCGCAGTGTGTTGGTGATCTGGGGCCGCGACCGGCCGATCCTGGTGGCGAGGGCGTCTTGCGTGATGCCGAAGTCGGCGAGAAGCTGCTGGTAGGCGGAGGCCTCTTCCAGTGGGTTCAGGTTCGACCGGTGCAGGTTCTCGAGCAGCGCATCCCGCAGCATGTCCTCGTCGGCCGTGTCTTTGATGACGGCGGGAATGGTCTCGAGGCCGAGGGCCTTGGTCGCGCGCAGGCGACGCTCGCCCATGATGAGCTCGTAGCGGTCGGCTTCGCCCAGGATGGGCCGCACCACCACCGGCTGCAGCACTCCGACCTCACGGATGCTCGCGATCAGTTCATCAAGAGCCTCCTGGTCGAACTCGGTTCGGGGCTGCACCGCGTTCGGGGCGATGGATGCGGGGGAGAGGTTCGCGAGTCGCGCGCCCGGAACGGCCACCAGGGCATTCGCCCGCGAGTCCGCCTGCGCGGAAGAATCCGGGAAGAAGACGTCGACGGGACGTGCCGACTGGTCGGTGACGGGGATGAGTGCGCCGATTCCGCGGCCCAATCCTGTGCGCTTCGCTGCCATTAGCGGGGTGCTCCTCTTCGTGCGATCTCCGCTGCCGCCTCCAGGTAGGAGAGCGATCCGGAGGAATTCGTGTCGTAGCTGATGACGCTCTGCCCGTAACTCGGTGCCTCCGAGATCCGCACGGAGCGGGGAATGATGGTGTCGAGAACTTCTTTGGGGAAGTGGGCTCGCACATCCTCGGCCACCTGATGGGCGAGATTGGTGCGGGAGTCGTACATCGTGAGAAGAATCGTCGAGACCCGCAGCTTCGGGTTGAGGTGCTTCTCGATGAGTTGGATGTTCTTGAGCAGCTGACTCAGCCCCTCGAGTGCGTAGTACTCGCACTGGATGGGGATGAGCACCTCACTGGCGGCGACGAACGCGTTGATCGTGAGCAACCCGAGCGAGGGTGGGCAGTCGATCAGCACGTAGTCGAAGTCGTACTCGTCGAGGAACGTGGCGAGCGACCGCGACAGGCGTTGCTCACGGGCGACCATGGAAACGAGCTCGATCTCGGCGCCGGCGAGGTCGATGGTGGCGGGTACGACGAATAGACCCTCGAACTCCGGGCTCTTCTGGATGACCTCGTCGAGTTCTTTGTCGTTCACGATGACGTCGTAAACGCTCGGCGTGCCCTCGCGATGCTCCACGCTCAGTGCCGTGGATGCGTTTCCCTGAGGATCGAGATCGATCACCAGCACCTGCGCGCCTGATTTGGCCAGCGCGGCGGAGAGGTTCACCACCGACGTGGTCTTGCCGACCCCGCCCTTCTGATTGGAGATCGTGAAGATGCGCGTACGGGAAGGAAGGGGCAGTGTTTGAGCGGCGATTGCCTGCCGACGACGTGTCAGATCCTGAATCTCCCGGGCCAGCGGGGTCGAGCCGTCAAAAGCCGAGGCGGTCGGTTCGACCTGGGCGTCCTGGTCGGGATGTTTCACGTGAAACCTTGTCGCTCGTTCTGGCGCTGAGCGCCGCGTTCATGACTCGGAAGGGTCAAGCCTTGCGGTAAACCACTTCGTCAACTCTATCTTGGATGACTGACACACAACGCTCGGATGGGTTGTGTCCGTCGACCGGGATCGCCGGGACTGGATGTTTCACGTGAAACTGCCACGGTGTTCCCGCCGCCCGATCACTATGCTGACAACATGGCCGATCGCGCAGTTCCGAATCTGCCGTCTCGCGGCTTCGATGACACGATCGCGTTTTACGGCCGCTTCGGGTTCGAACTCGCGTATCGGGACGAAGCCTGGCTGATTCTTCGTCGCGGGACCCTTCAGCTGGAGTTCTTTCCGCTCCACGGCCTCGTGCCCGAGGAGAGTAACTTCATGTGCACCGTTCGCGTCGATGACCTTGATGAGCTGTATCGGCAGCTCAGGAACGCGGGCATCGAGGAGACGGCGGTCGGGCAACCGCGACTGCATCCGGCGAGGCTGCAATCATGGGGACAACGCGCAGCGTTTCTCGTCGACGCTGACGGGACGCAGCTCACCTTGATCGAGAACGCCGCCGAGCCGACCTGACCCCGGGGACTGATCCCACCCCGTCCGCGGCGACAGCGCGACATCAGGCACGGAAGGCTTATCCCTCACCGGGCAGTGGTTTCACGTGAAACATGCCCTCGCCGCCGCGGCCGCCAACCGGTAGCGTCGAGTGGTGTCCTGCTACTTCATCACCCATCCCGAGGTGGTCATTGATCCTTCGGTGCCGATCGAGCAGTGGGGCCTGTCCGATGCGGGTTGGGCACGCGCGAGGCTCCTGTCCCACTTGCTGCGCAGTGAGGTTGACGACATTGTCAGCAGCGCAGAGGTCAAAGCGCACGAGACCGCGGAGATCGTGGCACAAGCGCTCGGACTCGGCGTTCGTGTCGACCCCGCCCTCGGCGAGATCGATCGAAGCGCCACCGGGTACCTCCCGCCGCACGAGTTCGAGCTGACCGTCGACGCGTTCTTCGCCAACCCGCACCTGCCGGAGCGCGGCTGGGAGCGGGCGATCGACGCGCAAGCACGCGTCGAACGAGCCGTACGCGCGAACCTCGCAGCTGACCGCGACGACAGAATCGCGTTCATCGGTCACGGTGGTGTCGGCGCACTACTCCTTGCAAGCCTGAGTTCACGGCCGATCAGTCGAGGTCTCGACCAGCCCGGGCTGGGCAGCTACTTCACCTTCGAAGCCCGCGCGTGGCAGGCAACAGGGGAGTGGCATCGCATCGAATGACCTGCTCCGCGCGCCTCCGAGATCGCGCACTGGGTGGTGCGCGCGCAGCGGACGCGAACATCGAGCATCCCAACGCGTGGTCGTGGCACACCACATCTTCGCGAGCCAGCTTTGCACGCGCTGCGGTGCGTGAGCAGTCGCCGCCACCGGCCGCTTGGGTCGAAAAGTGCGTGCACCGGCGGAGAAATGCGTCGAAATGGGCGTTCGCTCCCCAACGCCACAATCGGGGAAGCGAAGCAACGGAAATGAGCGAAAACAGGCCATAACGGCCGGAAATTCAGCCGATTCGAGCGCTCTCGCGTCCCCGCGCCCAGCAAGTCAAATACCTGGTCAGGAGCTATTTATCGCGCGAAGGAACGGTGTTGTCATGACGCTCGGTTCCACAGGAGCGATCCTAAGGGCCGCCTGAGCTCAGCGGACGAACGCTGTGATGACTCTCGTGACCTCGTCGAGCACGTTTTCGCCCAGGACTCGCACTTCGGCGTCGCGAAGGCGGAACTTGCGCATCTCCTTGGCCGCTGCATCCACTTCGGCCTGAGCGCTGGCACCCTTCATGAGCACGAGCTCGCCTCCGTCACGAACCAAGGGAGCGGTGAGTGGAATCAGTTTTCGGAAAGCACTCACGGCTCGGGCCGTGACCTGATCGAGTGGTTCGGCTAGACGCACGTCTTCCGCTCGCGCGCGAACAATCTCGACGTTCGAGAGCGCGAGCTCTTCGACCTGTTCGGTGAGCCATGCCACTCGACGCTCCATCGGCTCGATCAACACGAAGTCGACTTCCGGCCGGGCGATCGCCAGCACCAGACCCGGGAGACCCGCGCCACTTCCCACATCCCCGACTCGACCGGGACGCAGAAGTGGAGCGACGATCACGCAGTTCAGAATGTGCCGGGACCACAGGCGGGGGAGTTCGAGCGGGCCGATCAGTCCGCGCTCCTCACCCTGCTCGGCGAGGTTGGCGGTGAAACGTCGAGCTACGTCGATGCGATCACCGAAGAGTGTCGCGGCGACCGAAGGCTCCGGCTCGAGTTCGAATTCCGTCGACGCGTCGGGGTCTGCAACGGGACCCGCATCCGCGGTCCCGTCAGGCAGCCCGGGGGCGTCGGGGGAGTCAGTCACAGCGCGCTCAGCAGAGTTTCACGTGAAACTAGGCAGCAGTGATGACGGTGTGGCGGTCGCGACCTTCGCCGTGCGAGTTCGACACGAAACCCCGGTCCGACACGATGTCGTGAACGAGCTTGCGCTCATAGGACGACATGGGCGGCAGTGCTGCCTGAGCAGCGCCCTCTTCGAGGCGGGCGATGGCACGCTCCACGAGAGTGGCGAGCTCGGCCTGGCGTGCATCCCTCGAGCCACCGATGTCCAGGATCAGACGCGAGAAAGCGCCGGTCTTGTTCTGCACAGCGAGCCGGGTCAGTTCCTGGAGAGCGTTCACTGTGTCGGGCTTCGACAGCACGCGGAGGTTCGCACCGTCGCCAGCGTTCACCGAGATGTACGAGCGGTTGTTGCGCGCGTCGATGTCGATGTCGCCGTCGATGTCGGCGATGTCGAGCAGCTCCTCGATGTAGTCGGCCGCGATGTCGCCCTCACGATCGAGCTCGGCCGCGGTGGGTTCGTTGTACTCGCGATCGACACCTTCAGCGCCGGCCGTCGTCGCCGGAACGTCGGCATCGGCGTTCTCGACATCGGTGGTGAACTCGGGCTCGGTCTGCTGCACGTCGGTCATATCGGCTCCTGCTACTTTCCGGACTGCTTCTTGGCGCGGTTCTTGTTCACGGGCTGAACGCGCTGCGTGGTCTTCTTGGGAGCTTCGGCTGTCGACTCGTTCACCGTGAGCACGACGGCGCCCTCCTCATTGACGAGCTTTCCCTTGCGTGCCAGACGCGCCTCGCGAGCCTTCGCGGCATCCGAGCCGGGCGTGGGCATGTTGCGGATGACGAGGAACTGCTGGCCCATGGTCCAGATGTTCGAGGTCAGCCAGTAGAACATGACGCCGAGCGGGAAAGCGAAGCCCGAGAACAGGAAGACGAAGGGGAGCAGGTACAACAGGATGCGCTGCTGCTTGAACTGCGGGCTCGCCTTGGTCTCCGGCGACATGTTCTTCGACACGATCTGCAGCTGCGTGAGGAACTGCGAACCGGTCATGAGCACGACCATCGTCGCAGCGATCACCATGACGGCGACCTGCTGAGGATGTGCGTTGAGCGCGCCCTGGAAGCTCTGGTGCAGGGGAGCGATGCCGAAGAGCGAGGCGCTGCCGAACTGCTGCGCGAGCTGCTCGTTCAGTGGACCGACGCCGGCCTTGCCGCTCTGCGCACCGTTCAGCACCTGGAACAGGCTGAAGAAGATCGGCATCTGAAGCAGCAGAGGGAGGCACGAGCTGAGCGGGTTCGTTCCGGTCTTCTTGTACAGCTCCATCGTCTCGCGCGACATCGCCTCGCGGGAGAATTGATCCTTCTTGCCCTTGTACTTGTCTTGGATCTTCTTGAGCTGGGGCGCCACTTCGAGCATCCGCCGCTGATTCTTGATCTGGCGCACGAAGATCGGGATGAGCGCGGCACGCACCACGACGGTGAGGCCCACGATCGAGAGAACCCAGGTCAGACCTGCGGCCGCGTCGAGCCCGACGTTGGTCAGCAGCCAGTGGAAGGCGACGAGAATCAGTTCCACGACCCACTTGATGGGCCACAGAATCGTTCCGATGATGTCCATGTGGGTTGCTAGGCCTTTCCCTGGCTTGTGACGACGAATCCGAACGGAGTCACCCGGTAGCGACGTTTCTTCTTGAGGGGGACGTCATCGACCCCTCCGGCTGCCCACGGGTGGCAGCGCGCGATCCGCCGAACTCCGAGCACCGTGCCGACGGCCACCCCGTGCTCCTGAATGGCCTGCAGTGCGTAGGCCGAACAAGAGGGGTAGTAGCGGCAGACATCCCCGTACAACGGTGAGATGACGGCACGATAAGCGCGCAGCACCAGCACTGCGACGTTTCTCGGCGCGAGGAGCACAGCTGTGATGGCGGTGTTCATCGACGGAGAATGCCTCTACTGGTGATTCGGCTGACGGCTCGGGAGATCTCTTCGTGCAGGGTAACCCACTCCGCTTGAGCGGACGCTGGCAATGCCCTGATCACGACGTCCATTCCCGGCGCCATCTGGGGGAGCAACTCGTACGCCACAGCCTTCATGCGTCGACGAACGAGATTGCGCCGGTTTGCGATGCCCACCGTCTTTCCAACGATGAAGCCGAATCGCACCACCTCGGAATCGGGGTTCGGGCGCACGTACGTGACGGTGTTCGCATCAGAGAAGCGAGCGCCGCGACGCACGGTCGCCTTGTAATCCGACCCCCGCGTGATGCGATTGGCCTTGGCGAGCACCGGCTGAGGCTACGCCGAGAGCTTCGTGCGGCCCTTGGTGCGGCGAGCGGCCAGGATGGCGCGGCCGGCACGGGTGCGCATGCGCAGACGGAAGCCGTGGGTCTTCGCACGCTTGCGGTTGTTCGGCTGGAACGTTCTCTTGCTCATATCAATCTCCGTGTGGTCTCTTAACAGGCCGGTGCCGAGCGGTGAGCCAGCACGGGGAGGCCGTGAAAAGTTTTTGGGCAGCCTGAACGGCTGAAGTCAACTGGTTAAAGCTACGGCGTCTGGCGGTCGAGGTCAAACCAAACGAGCCAAATCCGTTGATTATGCACAGCATTGACAGTCTCGACGGGAACGACACGCCGATGTATTCCCACTATCGAATTTGATCCACAACCTGTGGACAAGTTAGCGTGAGCACCAAAGTTATCCCCAGCCGTACCCACTGAAGGCCGGAGATCGCTACGGTATTGCAAACACAGCGGTGGATAACTCTGTGAATACCTTCCGGGCGCGGCGACGCGCCTGCACCGATGACGACCGAGTCACGAAGAAGTGACACGTCGAAGTCGGGTGACGGCATCCACACGAGACGAATACGGGGAACGATGGCAGGCGGCGAAGAGTCCATTTCTGTGGCATGGAAGAGCGTGCTCGACACACTCGAGTCGGACGACCGGATCACGCCACAGCTCCACGGATTCCTGAGCCTGGTCGAACCCAAGGGCATCATGGCCGGCACCTTCTACCTCGAAGTGCCCAACGAGTTCACCCGCGGAATGATCGAGCAGCGCAGCCGCGTCCCCCTGCTCAACGCGATCGGCACCCTGGATGAGAACCTGGCGGTCACGACTTTCGCCATCGTGGTCAACCCCGACATTCAGCAGGAGACGATGGCCGGCCCCACGGAGCCGTCGGAAGCGGCATACATCGAGGCGCCCGGGGTGACGCAGCCGGCGGAGATCACCGCTCCCGCCCGCAACAGCGACACGCGTCTGAACCCCAAATACAGCTTCGACAACTTCGTCATCGGCCAGTCCAACCGCTTCGCGCACGCCGCAGCGGTCGCTGTGGCCGAGGCACCCGCCAAGGCATACAACCCGCTCTTCATCTACGGCGACTCCGGCCTCGGCAAGACCCACCTTCTGCACGCGATCGGCCACTACGCGATGAGCCTCTACCCGGGCATCCGGGTGCGGTACGTCAGCTCGGAAGAGTTCACCAACGACTTCATCAACTCGATCGCGAACAACCGCGGCTCCTCCTTTCAGGCGCGCTACCGCAACATCGACATCCTGCTGATCGACGACATCCAGTTCCTCCAGCGAGCTGTAGAGACCCAAGAGGCCTTCTTCCACACCTTCAACACGCTGCACGACCACAACAAGCAGGTGGTCATCACCAGCGACCTGCCGCCGAAGCACCTCACCGGGTTCGAAGACAGGATGCGCTCCCGCTTCGAGTGGGGACTGATCACGGATGTGCAGGTGCCCGACCTCGAGACCCGCATCGCGATCCTCCGCAAGAAGGCGCAGAGCGAGAAGATCCAAGTTCCCGACGACATCCTCGAGTTCATGGCGTCGAAGGTGTCGAGCAACATCCGCGAGCTCGAGGGAACGCTCATCCGCGTCACCGCGTTCGCAAGCCTCAACCGCACGCCCGTCGACATGCCCCTGGTGCAGACGGTGCTCAAAGACCTCATCACCCTCGACGACGACAATGTCATCGCGCCGACCGACATCATCACGAACACGGCTGACTACTTCAAGCTCACCGTCGACGACCTCTACGGCTCGAGCCGGTCGCAGGCCGTAGCGACGGCCCGGCAGATCGCGATGTATCTGTGCCGCGAACTGACCAACCTGTCCCTGCCGAAGATCGGCCAGCTGTTCGGCAACCGCGACCACACGACGGTGATGTACGCCAACAAGAAGATCAGCGAGCTCATGAAGGAGCGCCGCTCGATCTACAACCAGGTCACCGAGCTCACCAGCCGCATCAAGCAGAACCACCGCTACTCGAAGTAGCCGCTCGGCAAGCGCCGCCCGGGGTGTAACCGCCAGCGCCGGTTATCCACATATTCCTCCCCACCTTGGGGAGAAGTCATCTTTTCTCACATGTGGATAACTTGTGGAGAACTACCGGAAACCTGGGGCGTTAATGGGGACGGATGATGGATCGCTGTGAGTCGACGCCTTCTCGCTCGCATCCCGATCACCCGCCATTCCACTGGAATCCCCAAGTCATCAACAAGTGACATCCTTGTAGTTCCCAGTCGTTTCCTGGAGTCCACCGAGTTATCCACAGTTTCCACAGCGGTTAACACCATTAATCATTAACTCTTCTTAGTGTGGAGGCCGACAACCTTCTCCCGACGCTCGAATCACAAACTTCTCCGGTCTGAGGCAGGCGCTAGGATTTGTCACGATCCATTTCCCGCCGACGACAGAGGTGACGCGAGTGAAGTTCCAAGCCAACCGGGACGTCTTCAGCGAAGCCGTCTCGTTCGCCGTCAAGCTCCTTCCGCAGCGAACGACGCTGCCGATCCTGAGCGGTGTGCTGATCGAGACCACTGACACCGGCCTTCAGTTGTCGTCTTTCGACTACGAGGTCTCGGCGCAGACGGAGATCGCCGCCGAGGTCGAAGAGCCGGGGCGAGTGCTGGTCTCCGGGCGCCTCCTAGCCGAGATCGCGTCGAAGCTCCCCAATGCACCCGTGCAGTTCTCGACCGAAGACACCAAGATCGTCGTGCGCGCCGGCTCCGCGAACTTCACCCTGCTGTCGATGCCTGTCGAGGAATATCCCAGCATCCCGCAGGTGACAGGGCAATCGGGCCTGGTTCCGGCCGAGGAGTTCTCCGAAGCGGTCGCGCAGGTCGGCGTGGCAGCATCCCGTGACGATGTCACCCCGGTGATCACGGGCGTGCAGCTCGAAGTCGGCGACAACACGCTCGGCCTCGTGGCCACCGACCGCTACCGCGTCGCCGTGCGCGAGATCGATTGGGACAACGGAACCACCTCCGGCGAGCCGGTGACGGCCCTGGTTCCCGCCCGCACCCTCACCGAGATCGGCAAGACCCTCGGCCACAGCGGCACCATCGCCGTCTCCATCACCAACCGCGACGACCGTGAGCTCATCGCCTTCACGGCCGACAAGAAGACGGTCACCTCGCTGCTGATCAAGGGCAACTTCCCGCCCGTGCGCCGGCTCTTCCCCGACACGGTGGACAACTACGCCGTGGTCAACACCGCCGAGCTCATCGAGGCGACGCGACGTGTCTCGCTCGTGCTCGAGCGCGAAGCCGCGCTCCGCTACTCGTTCAGCGCCGACGGTCTGACTCTCGAGGCCATCGGTTCGGAACAGGCCCAAGCTTCCGAGAGCATCGACGCTCTCCTCACTGGCCAGGAGACGGTGGTTTCGCTGAAACCACAGTTCCTGCTCGATGGTCTCGGCGCGGTGCACTCGGAGTTCGTGCGCATCTCGTTCACCAAGACCGACAACCCCAACAAGCCTGGTCCGGTGCTCATCACGAGCCAGACCTCGAAGGACCAGGCAGGCGCGGACAACTACAAGTACCTCCTGCAGCCCAACCTGCTGCTCAGGTAACGGTCGTCGGCGTCATAGCGAACAGAAGGACAATCATGCACATCGGCCTCATCGGTCTCGGAAAAATGGGCAACAACATGCGTGCCCGCCTCGAGAAGAACGGCATCGAGGTGACCGGCTACGACACGAACCCCGACGTCTCGGATGTGGCGACTCTGGCCGACCTCGTCGCAGCTCTCCCTGCCCCGCGCACCGTGTGGATCATGGTTCCGGCCGGCAAGATCACCGATTCCGTGGTCGACGGACTCGAGCCCCTGCTCGAAAAGGGCGACCTCATCATCGACGGCGGCAACTCCCGGTTCACCGATGACTTCAAGCACGCGGAACAGCTCGCGCCGAAGGGCATCGACTACATGGATGCCGGCGTCTCGGGCGGCGTGTGGGGCCTCGACAACGGCTACGGCCTGATGGTCGGCGGCAGCAAGGAGCAGGTCGAGCGGGTCATGCCGGTCTTCGACGCTCTGCGCCCCGAGGGTCCGCGCGCCGAAGGGTTCGTCCACGTCGGCGACGTCGGCGCCGGGCACTACGCCAAGATGGTGCACAACGGCATCGAGTACGCCCTGATGCAGGCATATGCCGAGGGCTACGAGCTGCTCGACACGCGCAAGGACATCATCCACGACGTCACGGGCACGTTCAAAGCCTGGCAGCGCGGAACCGTCGTGCGCTCCTGGCTGCTCGACCTGCTCGTGCGCGCTCTTGAGCAGGATCCCGAGTTCGAGCACATCGAGGGTTACGTGCAAGACTCCGGCGAGGGCCGGTGGACGGTCGAGGAAGCGCTGGCGAACGCGGTTCCCGTCCCGACGATCAGCGCGTCGATCTTCGCCCGCTTCGTCTCGCGCCAGGAAGACTCCCCGGCCATGAAGGCCGTCGCGGCTCTGCGCAACCAGTTCGGTGGCCACGCGGTCAAGGCCGTCGACTAGCCTGCGCGGTATCTGAGCAGAGTGCGTGTCACCCATCTCTCCCTGACCGACTTCCGCAACTACAGAACTGCGGAGGTTCCCGTTGCGGCCGGCGCGAACCTTTTCGTCGGCCGCAACGGTCAGGGAAAGACGAACCTGGTCGAATCGCTGGGCTATCTGAGTACGCTCGGCTCGCACCGGGTGTCGAGCGATCAGGCCATGATCCGTAAAGATGCCGAGTCCGCGATTGTGCGGGCGCGCATCCACCACGAGGGCCGCGAGCTGCTCGTCGAGGTTCAACTGAACCGGTCGTCGGCCAACCGGGCCCAGGTGAATCGCGGAGCCATCAAGACCCGCGAACTGCCGAGGTACTTCTCGAGCGTGCTGTTCGCGCCGGAGGATCTTGCGCTGGTGCGGGGTGAGCCGAGCATCCGCCGCCGGTTCTTCGATCAGCTCCTGATCCAGCGCAATCCGCGATTCGCCGGTGTGCTCGCCGACTACGAGCGCGTGCTCAAGCAGCGCAACACGCTGCTCAAATCGGCTCGCTCCTCCGGAGTCAAAGAGAGCCAGCTCGGCACCCTGGACATCTGGGATGAGCGACTCGTCGCTCTCGGTTCGGAGCTGGTGGATGCACGGCTCGACCTCGTCAGCCGGCTTTCGGCTCCGCTCGTCGCCGCGTACCGATCGGTCGCCGGTGACGACCACCATCCGAAACTCATCCCCTTGTTGACCATCAGGGGCGCCCGTGTCGATGACGCCGAAGGCGACGGATCCACCGACGGCGCCGATGTAACCGACTCGACCGGTGTCAGCACCACGACCGCGGATGCTTTCCGGCAGGCGCTTGCGTCGGTGCGGCGCAAGGAGCTCGAGCGAGGGCTGACCCTCATCGGTCCGCACCGGGACGACGTGCTCTTCGAACTCAACGACCTGCCGGCCAAGGGGTACGCGAGTCACGGCGAATCCTGGTCCTTCGCGCTCGCCCTCAAACTGGCATCGGCCGAGCTGCTCCGTCGCGAGTCGTCGACGGGCGACCCCGTGCTCATCCTCGACGACGTGTTCGCCGAACTCGACCAGGCCCGGCGCCGCATGCTTGCAACCGCCGTAGCCGGTTACGAGCAGGTGCTCATCACCGCCGCCGTGTTCGACGACGTGCCTGGTGAACTCACGGCGCACACCGTGCGCATCGAGGGGGGCGCGGTGGTCGACGACCCAGCGCTTCCCGCTGCGGCGGCGATCTCCGGCGGCGACGATGCCTGACGACCTGCCTGAAGTGACGGAGGCCTCGGCCGTCTATCTCCGCTTCCGCGAGATCTTCGGCGGAGTGCCCGCGCGCGCCAAACGCAGCAGGAAGAAAGACGAGAACGACCCCAGCGCGAGTCAGCCGTTCGGCAAGGGCCGTGACCCGAGAGGGCTCGGCGATGTGGTCGACGCGCTCGCGAGCCAGCTCGGCTGGACGGCATCCCTCGCTCAATCGGATCTCCTCGAAGGCTGGCGCGAACTGGCCGGCGAGGAGACGGCGAAGCACGCGATCCCGGAGGGCATCACCGAGGGCGTGCTCACGGTGCGTTGCGAATCGACGGCCTGGGCGACCCAGTTGCGGATGATGCGCTCAGACCTGCTCGCCCGCATCGCGGACAGGTTCCCTCAGGCCGACATCCAATCCATCCGTTTTCAAGGCCCCGACGCCCCCTCTTGGAAAAGAGGCCCCAGGTCGATTCCAGGGCGGGGCCCGCGCGATACTTACGGCTGAGGGCGCAAAAGAGGTCACCGGGCAGAAAATAACGCGTCAGACGAGCGATTTTGGCCCTTCCGGCGGCGTGCTCTTGGTAGAATGGTGAGGTCACACTGAGTGCGGTCAGGAGCCTAATTTCATATGACGATGGAACCAAGCAAAGCTGAGTCGGAACACGACTACGGCGCGAACGAGATCCAGGTTCTCGAGGGTCTCGAAGCCGTACGCAAACGACCCGGTATGTACATCGGTTCCACTGGTCCCCGTGGACTCCACCACCTGGTTCAGGAGATCGTCGACAACTCGGTCGATGAGGCCCTGGCCGGCGCGGCCGACAGCATCGACGTCACGATCCTTCTCGACGGCGGAGTGCGCGTCATCGACAACGGGCGCGGCATCCCGGTCGACATCCACCCCGTCGAGAAGAAGTCCACGGTCGAGGTCGTTCTGACGATCCTGCACGCCGGCGGAAAGTTCGGCGGCGGCGGATACGCGGTCTCGGGCGGTCTGCACGGCGTCGGCAGCTCGGTGGTGAACGCCCTCTCGTCGCGTCTCGACGTCGAGGTCAGCCGCCAGGGCAACGTCTACCGGCAGAGCTACCGCAACGGCGTGCCGCAGGCGCCGCTCGAGAAGGGTGAGGCCACGGATGCCACGGGTACGACGATCACGTTCTGGCCGAGTCCCGAGACCTTCGAGAGCGTGGTGTTCGACTACGACACCCTCCGCACACGTTTTCAGCAGATGGCCTTCCTCAACAAAGGTCTGCGCATCAAGCTCACCGACGAGCGCCCGACCGATGACAGCGACGAGCCCCGCTCCGAGACCTTCCTCTACGAACGCGGTCTGACCGACTACGTGGAGTACCTGAACTCGGCCAAGAAGGCCGAGGTCGTGAACGACGAGATCATCTCGTTCGAGTCGGAGGACACCGAGCGCAAGATCGCCCTCGAGGTCGCGATGCAGTGGACCACGGGATACAACGAGAGCGTCTTCACCTACGCCAACACGATCAACACCCACGAGGGCGGAACCCACGAAGAGGGCTTCCGCGCTGCGCTGACCACGCTCGTCAACCGGTACGCGCGAGAGAAGGGCATCCTCAAAGAGAAGGATGACAACCTCTCGGGCGACGACGTGCGCGAGGGTCTCACCGCGGTGATCTCGGTCAAGCTGTCCGAGCCGCAGTTCGAGGGTCAGACGAAGACCAAGCTCGGCAACACCGAGGCCAAGGCGTTCGTGCAGAAGGTTGTCGGCGACCAGCTCGGCGACTGGTTCGACCGCAACCCCAACCAGGCCAAGGAGATCATCCGTAAGGCCCTCCAAGCGGCGACGGCTCGACTGGCCGCCCGCAAGGCGCGCGAGACGGCCCGTCGCAAGGGCCTGCTCGAGGGTGGCGGGATGCCCGGAAAGCTCAAGGACTGCCAGTCGAAAGACCCTTCGGTGTCGGAGATCTTCATCGTGGAGGGCGACTCGGCCGGCGGCTCCGCCGTTCAGGGGCGCAACCCGGAGACGCAGGCGATCCTGCCGTTGCGCGGCAAGATCCTCAACGTGGAGAAGGCCCGGCTCGACCGCGCTCTCGCCAACAACGAGGTGCAGGCGATGATCACCGCCTTCGGTGCGGGCATCGGCGAGGACTTCAACCCTGAGAAGGCGCGCTATCACAAGATCGTGCTCATGGCCGACGCAGATGTCGACGGCCAGCACATCACGACACTGCTGCTCACACTGCTGTTCCGCTACATGCGCCCGCTCATCGAGCTCGGCTACGTGTACCTCGCGCAGCCGCCGCTCTACCGCCTCAAGTGGAGTAACGCCGAGCACGAGTACGTCTACTCCGACCGCGAGCGCGACGCCTTCCTCGCGGATGGCATCGCAGCAGGCAAGCGCATCCCGAAAGACAACGGCGTGCAGCGCTACAAGGGTCTCGGCGAGATGGACTACAAGGAGCTGTGGGAGACCACGATGAGCCCCGAGACCCGCACACTGCTGCAGGTCACCCTCGACGACGCGGCCGCCGCCGACGAGATCTTCGCCACCCTGATGGGCGAAGACGTCGAGTCGCGCCGTAATTTCATCCAGAAGAACGCGAAGGACGTGCGGTTCCTTGACATCTGACGAAACTCCCAACGACGGCATCGGCGAGACCCCGGATGCGGGCGCGAGCGACGGCGAGTCGCTCGAGACCGAGATCGTGATCGCCGACGGCGCTGCCGGTGCCGGCTTCGGCGTGCACGGCAGGATCGACCAGGTCGACCTGCAGTCGGAGATGCAGCGCTCCTACCTCGACTACGCCATGAGCGTCATCATCGGGCGCGCGCTGCCCGAGGTGCGTGACGGTCTCAAGCCCGTGCACCGTCGCGTGATCTACGCGATGTTCGACGGCGGCTACCGCCCCGACAAGGCGTTCTCGAAGTGCGCGCGTGTCGTCGGCGACGTGATGGGCCAGTTCCACCCGCACGGCGACTCGGCGATCTACGACGCCCTCGTGCGTCTCGTGCAGCCGTGGAGCCTCCGCTATCCGCTCGCCCTCGGCCAGGGAAACTTCGGTTCCCCCGGTAACGACGGCGCTGCGGCGCCTCGATACACCGAGACGAAGATGGCCCCGCTCGCGCTCGAGATGGTGCGCGACATCGACGAGGAGACCGTCGACTTCCAAGACAACTACGACGGCCGCACGCAGGAGCCCGCCGTTCTGCCGTCGCGCTTCCCGAACCTGCTGGTCAACGGCTCGGTCGGTATCGCGGTCGGCATGGCCACCAACATCCCGCCGCACAACCTGCGCGAGGTCGCCGACGGCGCTCTCTGGTATCTGGCGAACCCGGACGCGCCGCGCGAGGAGCTGCTCGAAGAGCTCATCAAGCGCATCAAGGGCCCCGACTTCCCGACCGGCG
Source organism: Leifsonia sp. NPDC058292 (assembly GCF_042880955.1). Taxonomy (NCBI): domain Bacteria; kingdom Bacillati; phylum Actinomycetota; class Actinomycetes; order Micrococcales; family Microbacteriaceae; genus Leifsonia; species Leifsonia sp. NPDC058292. The sequence continues at coordinate 226,896 of NZ_JBHVYL010000002.1, read as the reverse complement.
CGCAGATCCTGGGCGTCAAGGGCATCCAGGACATGTACCGCACCGGTCGCGGCTCGATCACCATGCGCTCCGTTGTCACGATCGAGGAGATCCAGGGACGGGTCTGCCTCGTCGTCACCGAGCTGCCGTACCAGGTGAACCCGGACAACCTCGCGATCAAGATCGCCGAGCTGGTCAAAGACGGCAAGATCGGCGGCATCGCCGACATCCGCGACGAGACCTCGGGCCGCACCGGTCAGCGCCTGGTGATCGTGCTGAAGCGCGACGCCGTGGCGAAGGTCGTGCTCAACAACCTGTACAAGCACACGCAGCTGCAGGAGAACTTCGGCGCGAACATGCTCGCGATCGTCGACAAGGTTCCGCGCACGCTGCCGCTCGACGGGTTCATCACGGCGTGGGTCGACCACCAGATCGAGGTCATCGTGCGCCGCACCCAGTTCCGGCTGCGCAAGGCTGAGGAACGCGCCCACATCCTGCGCGGTCTGCTCAAAGCGCTCGACGCCCTCGACGAGGTCATCGCCCTCATCCGTCGCTCACCGACCGTGGACGACGCGCGCTCCGGCCTGATGGAGCTGCTCGAGGTCGACCAGGTGCAGGCGGATGCGATCCTCACGATGCAGCTGCGTCGCCTCGCCGCGCTCGAACGCCAGAAGATCATCGACGAGCACGACGAACTCGAGCGCGAGATCGAGGACTACAAGGCGATCCTCGCTGACCCGGTGCGCCAGCGCACGATCATCAGCGACGAGCTCAGCGAGATCGTCTCCCGCTTCGGCGACGACCGTCGCACCGAGATCATGTTCGGCTTCGACGGCGACATGAGCATGGAAGACCTCATCCCCGAAGAGGAGATGGTGGTCACGGTCACGCGCGGCGGCTACATCAAGCGCACCCGCAGCGACAACTACCGCAGTCAGCACCGCGGCGGCAAGGGCGTCAAGGGCGCCCAGCTCCGCGGCGAGGATGTGGTGGACCACTTCTTCGTGACGACCACGCACCACTGGCTCCTCTTCTTCACCAACAAGGGCCGGGTCTACCGCGCGAAGACCTACGAGGTGCAGGAGGCCGGTCGCGACGCGAAGGGCCAGCACGTCGCCAACCTGCTCGCCATGCAGCCGGATGAGGAGATCGCAGAGATCCTCGATATCCGCGACTACACGGCGGCGCAGTACCTGGTGCTCGCCACCCGCGACGGCCTGATCAAGAAGACGTCTCTCAGCGAGTACGACACCAACCGGTCCGGCGGCATCATCGCCATCAAGCTGCGCGAGGAAGACGAACTCGTGTCCGCGCTGCTGGTGGAGGAAGACTCCGACCTGTTGCTGGTGTCGCGCAAGGGCATGTCCATCCGGTTCACCGCCTCCGACGACGCCCTGCGCCCGATGGGCCGGTCGACCTCGGGTGTGATCGGCATGCACTTCCGCGGCGAGGACAGCCTGCTCGACGCATCCGTCGTGTCCGACGAAGGATTCGTCTTCGTCGTGACCGAGGGCGGCTACGCGAAGCGCACCTCCGCCGACCAGTACCGCCTGCAGAACCGCGGTGGTCTGGGCATCAAGGTGGCCAAGCTGAGCGACGACAGAGGCGACCTGGTCGGCGCGCTGATCGTGGACGAAGACGACGAGGTCCTTGTGGTTCTTGCCAGCGGCAAGGTGGTACGCTCTGCCGTGGCCGAGGTACCCGCCAAGGGCCGAGACACCATGGGTGTCGTCTTTGCACGTTTCGCCGAGTCCGACAAGATCATCGCTCTGGCTAAGAACACCGAACGTAACCTCGATTCTCAGGAAGCTGACGAAGAATCGGGTGACGCCGGGAAGGAAGAAACAGTAGATGAGCAGTAGTGTCGCCGAAAAGCTCGCCAAGAAGTCGTCCCGTAGACCCGCATCCGCCAAGCAGGTGCGCCTCAAGCTGGTCTATATCGACTTCTGGTCGACCGTGAAGTTGTCCTTCCTCGCAGGGATCTGCCTCGCGATCATCGCCATCGTCGGCACGTTCCTCGTGTGGACTGTGCTCGACCGCACCGGCATCTTCGACCAGGTCAACAGCCTGTTCAAAGACATCTCCGGCGCCGGCGGCACCGACCTCAAGTCGATCCTCGGGCTCGGACAGGTGATGGGCTTCTCGCTCGTCGTCGGAATCCTCGACATCATCGTGATCACCGCGCTCGGCGCCGTGTTCGCGCTGCTGTACAACCTGTCGGTGAAGATCACCGGCGGCCTGCTCGTCGGATTCACGAACAACTAGGCTCGATTTCGTAATGCCTGGGCAGATCAGGTAGTCTCTAATCTGCCCAATCGGGGATATAGCTCAGGCGGTTAGAGCGCTTCGCTGATAACGAAGAGGTCCGAGGTTCAAGTCCTCGTATCCCCACCAAACCCCTCCCGGGGCCTTAGCTCAGTTGGTAGAGCGCCTGCTTTGCAAGCAGGATGTCAGGAGTTCGAATCTCCTAGGCTCCACAGTCTTCACTTCTCGCCCCACTCGGGCGGAACGATCGCGCGGGTCTGGAACGGGCTCGAATACGCGATGCTCGTCGTCACGCTGCCGAGGGATCCGATCCTGCCGCTGACCTGTTCCAGGTGACGCATCGAGGTGGCCACCACCTTGATGATGAAGCAGTCGTCGCCCGTCACATGGTGCGCCTCGACGACCTCGGGAATGTCGGCCAGCAGATCGTGGAGCGGCTTGTAGACACTGCTCGGGTAGCGCAGGCGCAGATACGCGAGGATAGACAGGCCCAGTCGCTCGGGGTCGACGATCGCGCGGTATCCGCGGATCACCCCTGCCTCCTCCAGCCGGCGCACCCGCTCGGCGACGGCGCTGTTCGACATGTGCACCGTCCGTGCGAGCTCGGCGATGGACTGGCGTCCGTCGAGTTGAAGCTCGTGGAGAAGGGATGCGTCGACCGCGTCCGCGGTGAAAGTGGATTGTTCGGCCATTCCGGCATTCTTCCATCGAATGCCCGGCGAGGCAGCCGGAACCCCGTCGATCGCTTCTTCAAACCGTGACGTCGCTTTCCTAATCTTGTGGTCATGATCATCACGCCCCAGGATGCGGCACGACACTTCGCCGCGAAGCTCCAGTTCGAGACAGACCCCTCCGACGTGAAAGCGGCGATGGATGCTCGCGTTCCGTTCGTGCTCGTCGACACCCGAGGGGCGGCAGCGTGGATCGGCGGGCGAGTGGAGGGCGCCATCCACCTGCCGACGGCTCAGATCGCCGAACGTGCGCAGCAGCTGATCCCCGCTGGGTCGTCCGTCGTGGTCTACTGCTGGGGCCCCGGCTGCAACGGGTCGACCCGCGCCGCTCTGCAGTTCAGCCTGCTCGGGTATTCGGTGAAGGAAATGATCGGCGGATACGAGTACTGGGCCCGCGAGGGTCTGCCGATCGTCGACGACGACGGCCGCATCGAGCGCGCGACCGACGAACTCACCGCCCCGGTGGGCGCTGTAGAGCTCGACTGCGCGTGCTGAGGGGTGTGTGGGTGCCGGCTACTTGAGCAGACGGGACAGAACCCGGTCGGAGAGCGGCTTGCCGCCGGTCTGACAGGTGGGGCAGTACTGCAGCGTCGAGTCGGCGAAGATGACCTGTCGCACGGTGTCGCCGCACATCGGGCACGGTTCGCCGGTGCGGCCGTGAACCTGCAGCCCCGACTTCTTCTCGCTCTTGAGCTCGGAGGCGGCCAGGCCGTCCGCCCGGGCCAGGGCGCCGCGCAGCGTCGACTGCATCGCATCGTAGAGCCGCTGGATCTCGTCGTCTGACATCGCCGCCGGCTTGAACGGCGACATGCGTGCGGCGTGGAGGATCTCGTCCGAGTAGGCGTTGCCGATTCCGGCAATCACCGACTGGTTGCGCAGCACGCCTTTGATCTGAGCTCGGCCGGCCGTGCGAAGAATGTCGGTGAACACTTCCACAGTGAACGTCTCGGCGAGCGGGTCGGGGCCGAGCCGCGCGACTCCCGGAACCTCGGACGGCTGGTGCACGACGGAGATCGACAGGCTCTTCTTCGTGCCGGCCTCCGTGATGTCGAGGCCCGAGCCGTCGTCGAGGATGAGCCGAGCGGCGAGCGGGCCTTTGCCGGGCCTGCCGGTGGGCGGCGGGGGCGGGGAATCTCGCCACCGAATCCATCCGGCGCGTGCCAGATGGATCAGCACGTGCAGATCACCGGCGGCGATGTCGAGAAACTTGCCGTGTCTCGTCACCCCGGAGATCGTCAGACCGTTCAGGGCGGAGACCGGAGGATCGAACGTCTTGAGTGCCGCGAAGGCGCTGACCGAGAGCCGTTCGATCACTCGGCCGCTCAGACGCGAGTCGAGGTCGGCCGCAAGGGCGGTGACTTCGGGCAGCTCAGGCACGCATCCAGTGTGCCCCTTCCCGCCGACATCCGCAGCATGAGCATCCGCAGTAGGGTGACGGGATGGACATCCGCGTTGCCGCCTACGGTGTGATCGTCGATGGAAACCGCATCCTGCTGGCCCACTGGCGAGAGAACGGGCGCTCGGGCTGGACGCTGCCCGGTGGCGGCATCGACCCGGGAGAAGATCCCGTCGACGCCGTGGTGCGCGAGATCGCCGAGGAGACGGGTTACGTGGCCGAAGCCGGCGAGCTGCTCGGCATCGATTCACACGTGGTTCCCGCCGAGCACCGCTTCGTTCCGGATGCGGGGCCGCTGCACGCGCTCCGCATTGTCTACCGTGCCCGGGTGCTCTCGGGCGACCTCACCAACGAGCTGGACGGCTCGACGGACGAGGCCGCTTGGTTCGAGCTCGACTCGATCCCATCGCGCCGGGTCGAACTGGTGAATGTCGCGCTCAGGATGGCGGGGCTCGCCCGTTAGACCGCGCGGCGCACCTGCTGTGACGGCACGATGATCCACATCGCGATGTAGGCGATGAACTGCGGGCCCGGCAGCAGACAGGACAGCAGGAAGAGCAGCCGAACCGTCCAGGGTTTCCATCCGAACCTTTGGGCGATTCCGGCACAGACGCCGGCGATGATCCGGCCGTTGAGTGGTCTTTGCAGAGTGTTCATACCTCAACGATGACAGCGCGTGTCGGCGCCGACCATCGGGGAATCCCCCGAAACGTGCTTCAGGGTGACACCCGGTGGGTGCCACCCTGAATGCTCGAACGGAATCGGTTGTTCGCTACTCGGCCGTCGTGGCGGTCGGCTCCTCGTCGGCGACCCACAGCTCGTCGTCGGCGCGGAACGTCTGCCAGACGGCGTAGAGCACGCCCACCGCGGCGATCACCGCGAGACCGACGGCGATGACGGTGCCCGCACCCGGCCCCGACTTCTGCGTCGCGGCCTTCGCCTTCTTGGAGACGTCTTTGCCGGCCTTCTTCACGTCGCCGATGAAAGCGCGTGCCCTGGCGTCGCGAGCGTGGTCGACCACGCTCATCGCGGTGCCGATGGTGGCGCCGACGGCCGGGATGACATCGCCGACCAGACGGTCGCGGGCGATGCCTGCGACCCGGCCCGCGGTGTGCGTCGCCGGGCGTACGTACTGGTCGTAGCCGTCGCGCACCCGGGGAGCGAGCTCCTCGCGGGAGTAGTGAACGGCCTGCTTGCGTGCTTCGGCAGCGACGGCGTTGGCGTGTGCCAGCACCTCCTGCTGCTGCTCCCAAAGCTCCTCGGCGCTACTGCGCAGGCGCTTGAGTTCCTTCTTACGCTTCCGTGTCAGGCTCATGTGGACCTCCATTGCGTCGTGTAGCGAATTGAATCCATCTTGCCACCGAATGGGCTGTGGATGACCCGAGAGGTCACAAGCCCTGTGCAAGAATTGATGCCATGTCAAAGCACACCGCTGTCGCCACGCTCCACACTAACTACGGAGACATCAAGGTCAACCTTTTCGGCAATCACGCGCCGAAAACGGTCAAGAACTTCATCGGACTGGCGACCGGTGAGATCGAGTGGACGAAGCCCGACACCGGCGCCAAGACCACCGACAAGCTGTACGACGGCGTGGTCTTCCACCGCATCATCCCCGGCTTCATGATCCAGGGCGGCGACCCGCTCGGCAACGGAACCGGTGGCCCCGGCTTCCAGTTCGACGACGAGATCAACCCCGAGCTCGACTTCACCGAGCCTTACATCCTCGCCATGGCGAACGCCGGCATCCAGGGTGGGCACGGCACCAACGGCTCGCAGTTCTTCATCACCGTCGGCCCGACCACCTGGTTGCAGGGCAAGCACTCCATCTTCGGCGCCGTCGAAGACGAGGCGTCGCGCAAGATCGTCGACAAGCTCGCAGAACTGCCGACCGACGCGCGCGACCGCCCGCTCGACGACGTCGTCATCGAGTCGGTCACCGTCGAGCAGGTCTGAGGCCGGCGGGGCCGGGCCGATAGATGACTCAGCCCGCTGACTCCCGGAGCAATTTCTGCTACCGGCACCCCGATCGTCAGAGCTTCGTGCTCTGTCAGCGTTGCGGGCGCACCATCTGCCCCGAATGCCAGACGCCCGCCGCGGTCGGCGTCATCTGCCCGGAGTGCATGGCTCAGCAGCGCGCGACGGCGCCGAAGACCAAGCCGGCCATCCTCACCCGGATGACCGGGCGCGGGCGGCCCGTGGTGACATATGCGCTCATCGGCATCTGCGTGCTCGTCTTCATTCTGCAGTCGATCCCCGGCATCGGTGGATCGGTGACCGAAGCGATCCAATACGCGGGGCTGTACTCGTACCCTCCGGGCACCACCGCCGTGGGCTTCGAGCCGTGGCGCATGCTGACGGCCGTGTTCGCACACGCGAGCTTCATCCACATCGCGCTGAACATGTACACCCTGTGGATCTTCGGCATGCTTCTCGAGCCGCTCCTCGGCCGCGCACGCTATCTGGCGCTGTTCCTCATCAGCGGATTCGCGGGATCGCTGGGGGTGCTGCTGATCGCGAACCCGGGCCAGCCGGTCGTCGGCGCATCCGGAGCTATCTTCGGGATGTTCGGCGCGTTCTTCGTCATTCAGCGCCGACTGGGTGGGGATGCGACGCAGCTTCTGGTGCTCATCGCGATCAACCTGGTGATCGGGTTCATCCCCGGCTTCGGCATCGCCTGGCAGGCGCACGTCGGCGGATTGATCGGCGGCGCGATCGTGGGCCTCATCTTCGTGGAGACGCGCAAGATCTCCCGGCAGCGCTGGCAGCTCCCGCTTCTCGTTGTGTTCTGCGTGCTCCTGGTGCTGCTCAGCCTCGTGCACTTCGTCTGAACCGCTCTCCCCAAGGCGTGGATAAGTTATCCACAGCCTTATTAACAGTGGGGATAATTACACCGGTGTAACTCTCCACAGGCTTATTAACACTGGGGACAACTCCGCAGGCGGGCTTCTCCTCAGTGTGGATGGATCCTGTGGATAAGTCAGCGGCGGGCACGAAAAAGCCCGGGACCACCGAAGTGATCCCGGGCGGTAAGCGAGGAGGCCGACTAGCGCCAGCGAGTGGTCATGAGGAAGCCGATGAAGGCGATGCCGAAGCCGACGAGGATGTTCCAGGCGCCGAGCGCGGGGATCGGATACTGGTTCTGGCTCACGTAGAAGACGATGATCCACACCAGTCCGATCAGCATGAAACCGAACATCACCGGTTTGAACCAGACCGGGTTGGGGGCTTCCTCACCGGACTGCACAGGGGTGCGTTCGGGCTTGGTCTTCGACTTGGTGCGTGCCATAGTCCCATAGTGTAGCGGGCCGCGCCCCGGCATCCTGTGAGACAGCGCCAGGGTTATCACTCAGACGCCACCGCTAGAATCCCGCATATGACCGGCGACGTGCGGAAGAGGCCCAGAAGGCGCACCTCCGTCGTCGGCGTCCTCGGTGAGTTACTCATCACCGCCGGCGTTCTCGTGCTGCTCTTCCTCGGCTGGCAGGTGTGGTGGAACAGCCTCGTGCTGGCCGGCCAGCAGACCAGCGCAGCGGGCTCGCAGAGTCAGCAGTGGCTGAACGACGCGAAGAAGGTTCCGCCGCCGGCGAATTCCGACCCGGCCGCTCCTCCCGTGCTCACGGAACCGGCCGACTATGAGTCGTTCGCCGTCATCTACATCCCGCGGCTCGGGCCCGACTGGAAGCGCACCATCCGCGAGACCGTCGACACCGAGAAGGTGCTCAACAGCTACGACGCCGGTGTCGGCCACTACAAGGGAACGGCGATGCCCGGACAGGTGGGCAACTTCGCGGTGGCAGGCCACGACAGCGGCTGGGGCAACACGTTCATCGACCTGTCGAAGCTGCACATCGGGGACCACGTGTACGTGCAGACGAAAGACGGCTGGTACACCTATACGTTCCGCAACTTCGAGTACGTGCAGCCGACGGCCGTTGCAGTGATCGCTCCCGTACCGCAGAAGACCCAGGCGACGGCGGCCGACCGCCTGATGACGATCACGACGTGCAACCCGCCGTTCCACGCGGGTGAGCGGCTCATCGCCTACACCGTGTTCCAGGGATACCAAGCGACGACGGATGTGCCGAGCGAGATCGCCGCGCAGGTCGCGGCGAACGGAGGGTGAGAGATGTACGGAGCGCTGTGGCGCGTCCTGCCGGGACCGGTGTGGGTGCGCATCCTGATTCTGATCGTGCTGCTGGCGGTCGTACTGTTCGCACTCGTGACCTGGGTCTTCCCCTGGGTGGATTCGCTCCTCGGCCCACAGGAAGGTACGGTGAACGCGTGACCCGCGTACTCGTTCTCGACAACTACGACAGCTTCGTCTACACGCTGAACGGTTACCTTCGAGAGCTCGGCGCGACCACCGACGTGGTGCGCAACGATGCGATCCCGGCCGCCGATCTGCCCGCCCGTCTCGCCGAATACGACGCTGTGCTGATCTCACCCGGGCCAGGCAAGCCGGCCGACGCCGGAGCCTCGATCCCCGTCGTCGAACTCGCGCTCGCGACGGGGATGCCGTTGCTCGGCGTCTGCCTCGGGCACCAGGCCATCGCGGAGGCGTTCGGCGGGGTCGTCACCAACGCCGAAGAGCTGATGCACGGCAAGACCTCGCAGGTCACGCACGACGAGAGCCCTTTCTACGACGGCGTCGGTCAGCCGTTCACGGCGACCCGCTACCACTCGCTGGCCGTCGTCGACGGCACGGTTCCCGATGACCTCATCGTGACCTCGCGCACCGAGGGCGGCGTGATCATGGGGCTCCGGCACCGGGATGCGCCGATCTACGGCGTGCAGTTCCACCCGGAGTCGGTGCTCACCGAGGGCGGGTACCGGATGCTCGGCAACTGGCTCGAGGTCGCCGGGCTCGCCGGGGCGGCCGAGACCGCCCGCGGGCTGAACCCGCTCGTCAAACTCGCCTGACGACCTGACGACCTGACGACCTGACGACCTGACGACCCAGGGTGCCGGCACAGCCCGCGCGCGTCAGCCCGTGCAGTAGGTGAGGTTGACCGTCGAACCTTGGGGCACATCCCCAGGCGCCACCGACTGAGCGTGCACGAGCGGACTGCCGTCGTCGGCCGGACAGGTCTTGTCGGGCTGAGGGTTGGCCGTCAGGCCGAGTTCCGTCAGGATTCCTGTGGCCGCGGGGATGGACTGTCCCGTCAGATCGGTGAGAGTGACGTTTCCGCTCGACACTGTGAAGGAGATCGCGTCGCCCTCGTGAGCCTTGCCGGACGCACCCGGGTCGGTCTTGATCACGATGTTGGCGGCGATGCTCGACGAGTTCTCCGTCGTTACGGGCCCGACGGTGAGCCCGGCGGCCGTGACCGCGGCTTTGGCATCGTCGAGGGTCATGTTGTGGACATCCGGCACCGTCACCGCCTTCTTGCCCGTCGAGACGTACACCGTCACGGTGTCGCCGGTGGCGACGACGATCCCGGCGCCCGGGTCTGTGCGGATCACCTGGCCCTCGGCGTAGGTCGAACTCTCCTCGGGCGACTGCGTCCATTTGAGCTTCATGCCCTGCAGCTCGGCCGTGGCCTTGTCGACGGTCTGACCGGAGAGGTTCGGAACCTCACGACTGGTCTCGGGCAGCGACGTGCTCGGCGCGAGGCGGAGCACCCAGGCGAGCACGGCGATGACGACGACGGCCATGATGGCGAACCCCGCCCAGATCCAGATCACCGGAGGGCGCCGCTGGGTGCGCACCATCGTCTGATCTTCCGCGAGCTGGCGGAAGGCGGCCTCCGGCCCGGTGACGGTGCTCGGCGGCGGGCCGAACAGCGACTCCGAGAGCGAATCGGCCTCCTTGCGGAGGGGAACCTTGCCCGAGGCGGCCGTCTCGAGGTCGCCGCGGAACTCGGTGACCGTCTGGTAGCGCTCGAAGCGGTCTTTGGCCATCGCGTGCGCGACCACGACATCCAGAGCCGGCGACACTTTGGGGTTGATGCTGCTGGGCTTGACGGCGGTCTCGCTGACGTGCTGGTACGCGACGGCCACAGGGGTGTCGCCGCGGAAGGGCGGCCGCCCGGTGAGCATCTCGAAGAGCACGACGCCGGTCGAATACAGGTCGGTACGGGAGTCGACCGACTCGCCCTTCGCCTGCTCGGGCGAGAAGTAGCTGGCGGTGCCGAGGATGGCCGTGGTCTGTGCGACCGTGGCCGAGGAGTCGCTGATCGCCCGGGCGATGCCGAAGTCCATGACCTTGACCTGACCGGCCTTGGTGATCATGATGTTGCCCGGCTTGATGTCGCGGTGCACGACGCCGGCACGGTGCGAGTACTCGAGCGCGGTGAGGATTCCCTCGGTGATGCGCACGGCCTCGCTGATCTCGAGGGGACCCTTCTTGATGAGGTCTTTGAGCAGCACGCCCTCGACGAACTCCATCACGATGAACGGGAGCTGGGCCTCGTGGCCGTTGGGCTCCCGCACGGTCTCCTCGCCGGCGTCGAAGACACGCACGATCGTGGGATGCGCCATGCGCGCAGCAGCCTGCGCCTCCTGGCGGAAGCGGGTACGGAAGGCGGGGTCGGTAGCGAGCGACGGCTTCAGCAGCTTGATCGCGACCGTGCGCCCGAGCCGGGTGTCGGTTCCGCGGTGCACGTCGGACATGCCACCACGTCCGACGAGTTCGCCCACTTGATATCGGCCTGCGAGCAGGCGGCTATCTGGGCTCACTGCGAACTCCTTCTCTCGGGGCTGCCGATAGTGTAGCGGGGGCTGTCTGGGTATCTCCTCGTCGTGCGACCCGTCGAGGCCGTCTGCGGGGCCGGGCGCACTACTTGCCGGTGCCGCCCCCGCCGCCCTCCGCGGCATTGACCGTGTACGGGACCGTGGGCGACTGAGCCGACTCCACGGATTCGCCGCAGAAGATCGTGTACGAGAGGTTGTACGTGTTGGCCGCGGTCGGCGCCCACGTCGTCGAATTCGCGTTCACCGGAGTCTGCGGAGCTCCGTCGATGTAGAGGCGGCGCCCCACGAGGCTCTGGCCCGCCGGGCAGCTGGCCGACCCGAAGGTGACCGTGACCTGCGTCGGTGGCGTGGTGAGGTCTTGCGGGGAGGCCGGGTTCGTCGTCACCGTGTCCGTCGGGGTCGGGATGGACGCGACGGGCCCGTAGACCTTCAGCGTCACCTTGCTGCCGCGCGGCACCGGCCCGGTCGGGTTCACCGAGTACACGGTGTTCACCTGGGGGTTCGATGTCGCTGCGTTACCCGTCTGGATGTCGGCCACCATCCCAGCGGCCTGGAGCTTCGCGCGGGCGTCGTCGGCGGAGAGACCCGTGTAGTCGCCCTCGTTGATCTCCACGGTGTTGCTCGTGGGGGTCGGCTTGGGGGTCGTCGGCGCCGGCGAGGGCGCGGTCGATTTGGTCGTCGCCGTGGTGGACGGTGCGGGCGTGCCTTGGGGCTGCGCGACGAGCGCGATGATCGTGCCGATCAGCACGAGGGCGAGCAGCGCGATCAGGGCGATGAGCGGCCACGTCCACGGGCTGCGCTTCTTGGTGGTCGTCGACTTCTGTGCGTCTTCGTCGGTGACCTCGGTGGTCGTCACCGCAGCGGCCGACGGCAGCACGGTCGTGGCCTGGGTCGCTCCAGCGCCGGCCGACGGCATGAGGGTCGTGGTGGCGCCGGTGAGGCCGGCGATGCCGAGAACGGCGGGCACGGAGGCGGCGGCCGCCTGCACATCCCCTCGGCGCAGCGCCTGCGCGGCCCTCGCGAGGTGCGCGGCGGACGCGGGGCGATCGGCCGGGTTCTTCGCGATGCAGGCGAAGACCAGGTTGCGCACCGGCTCGGCGACCGTCGGAGGGAGCTCCGGCGGCGCCTCGTTGATCTGCGCCATCGCGATCGCGACCTGCGACTCGCCCGTGAAGGGGCGACGGCCGGCGAGGCACTCGTAGGCCACGATGCCGAGCGAGTAGATGTCGGTGGTCGGGGACGCGGGGTGTCCCGACGCCTGCTCCGGCGACAGGTACTGCACCGTGCCCATGACCTGGCCCGTAGCGGTGAGTGGAACCTGGTCGGCGATGCGGGCGATGCCGAAGTCGGTGATCTTGACCCGGCCATCCGGGGTGATCAGCAGGTTGCCCGGCTTGATGTCGCGGTGAACGAGCCCGGCGGCGTGGGCGGCGTGCAGCGCGGCGGCTGTCTGAGCGACGATGTCGAGCGTCTTGTCGGTGCTGAGAACGTGCTCGCGCTCGAGGATGGTGGAGAGCGCCTCACCGGGCACCAGCTCCATCACGAGGAAGGCGCTGCCCTCCTCCTCGCCGTAGTCGAACACGTTGGCGATGCCCTCGTGGTTGACCAGCGCGGCGTGACGGGCCTCGGCGCGGAAGCGCTCGAGGAAACCCGGGTCGCCCAGGTACTCGTCTTTGAGGATCTTGATCGCGACTGTACGGCCGATCACGAGGTCGGTGGCTTGCCACACCTCGCCCATGCCGCCGATCGCAATGCGCGACTGCAGCTCGTACCGTCCACCGAAGGTGAGCCCTGCTGTGGGTCTCATTTGTTCAGCACCGCCTCTAGTACTTTCTTCGCGATCGGAGCGGCGATGGAGTTACCCGTGCCGTTCTGACCTTGTCCACCGCCATTTTCAACAACTACCGCCACAGCGAACTGAGGGTCGTCGGCCGGGGCGAAGCCTGTGAACCAGAGCGTGTACGGATCCGTGTCCCCGTTCTGCGCCGTTCCGGTCTTCCCGCCCACCTTGACCCCGTCTATTCTTGCATTGCTCGCCACGCCGTGATCGACGCCGTCGACCATCATCTGCTTGATCGTGTCCGCGTTCGCCTGGCTCGTGGCCTCACTGAGCACCTTGGGCTCGAAGCTCTCGAGGGTTTGCAGGTCGGCCGAGCGGATGGAGTCGACCAGGTTCGGGTACATCACCTTGCCGCCGTTCGCGATTCCGGCGGAGACCATGGCCATCTGCAGTGGCGTCGCCTTGTCGTTGAACTGCCCGAACGACCCTTGGGCGCGCTCGGCGTCGTCGGTGTAGAGGGGGTACACGCTCGGCTCGACCCGGATGGGGATGCTGAGCTTCTGGTTGAATCCGAACTTGTCCGCCTGCGTCTTGATCGTCTGCGGGTCGAGCTTGATGCCGAGTTCGGCGAACGGGATGTTGCAGGACAGGATCTGCGCCGTGGCGATCGACACCGTCTCGCCGGGGCCGCAGGTGCTGAAGTTGTCGTTCTTGACGACAGTTCCGCTGCCGGGCAGGGGGAGCGACGAGAGGTTCGGCAACTGGCTGTCTTTCGTGTAGTCGCCCGTGCCGAATGCGGCAGCGCTCATGACCGGCTTGAACGTGGATCCCGGAGGGTTCAGGTCGCCGCCGATGGTGCGGTTGATGAGCGGATCGCCGGATGCGTCGAGCAACTGCTGGTAGAGGGTGTTGACGGCCTTCGTGTCGTGCGACGCGAGGGCGTTGGGGTCGTAGTCGGGCTTCGACACCATGGCGAGGATCTTGCCCGTCTTCGGCTCCATCAGCACCACAGCGCCCTGGTAGTTGCCGAGGGCGTCGTAGGCCGCCTGCTGCGCCACCGGGTCGATCGTGGTCTCGACGGAGGCTCCCTGCGGGTTCTTGCCCGTGAGGATGGCGTTGACACGGTCGAAGAACTGCGAGTTCGACGAGCCGCTGAGCTTGTCGTCGAGGGCGCCCTCCAGGCCGGTGGCCTCACCGTTGATCGGGAAGAAGCCGGTGACGGAGGAGTACAGCGGGCCGTTGCTGTACACCCTCTGGAACTTGTAGACGTCGCTGGCCGGCACCGACTGGGCGACCGGCTGACCGGCGACCAGGATCGCGCCGCGCTGCTGCGAGTAGCTGTCGTTGCGCGCGCGGCTGTTGCGCGCATCCGCCGAGAGCGTGTCCGCTTGGAACACCTGCAGGATCGAGGTCGACACCAGCAGGGCGAGGAACATCGCCAGCACGATGGTGCTGACGCGCTTGATCTCGCGATTCATCTCAGCTCACCACCAGTCGGGGTTGATTGCGCACCGTGTCGGACAGCCGCAGCAGCAGCGCCACGATGATCCAGTTGGCCACCAGCGACGAACCGCCGGCGGCGAGGAAGGGTGTTGTGAGGCCGGTCAGCGGGATCACCCGGGTCACGCCTCCGATCACGATGAAGCACTGGAGGGCCACCGTGAACGAGAGCCCGACCGCGAGCAGCTTGCCGAAGTCGTCCTGCCCGGCGAAGCCGATGCGCAGGCCGCGCGCGACGAAGAGCAGGTAGAGGGCGAAGATCGCGAACAGCCCGGCCAGGCCCAGCTCCTCGCCGAGGCTCGCGATGATGTAGTCGCTGTTGGCCACCGGCGTGACCCAGGGCTGCCCCTGGCCGAGCCCGGTGCCGATCAGGCCGCCGTGGGCCAGACCGAACAGGCCCTGCACCAACTGGAAGCTGCCGCCCTGCTCGTCGTAGATCTTCTGCGAGAACGGGATGAGCCAGTTCTGGAAGCGATCGTTCACGTAGGGCAGCACCTGGCTCGCCACGACCGCGCCGCCGACGATGAGCAGCACACCGAGGATGACCCAGCTGACACGGGCCGTGGCGACGTAGATCATCACGAGGAACAGGCCGAAGATGAGCAGGCCGGTGCCGAGGTCGCGCTGGAACACGATGACCGCCATCGACATCAGCCAGACCACGAGGATGGGGCCGAGGTCGCGGGCGCGCGGGAACCGCATCCCGAGGAACTTCTTTCCGACCATCGACAGCGAATCGCGGCGCTGCACGAGGTAGCCGGCGAAGAAGACAGCGAGGCACAGCTTGGCGATCTCGCCGGGCTGGAAGCTGAACGGCCCGATGTGGATCCAGACGCGGGCGCCGAAGATCTCCTGGCCGATGCCGGGCAGCATGGGCAGGAGCAGCAGCACGAGCGCGGCGAACCCGAAGATGTACGTGTAGCGCTGCAGCACCCGGTGATTGCGGATGATCATGATCACGGCGATCGCGCAGATGATCGCGATGGCGCTCCACACGATCTGACGCACCCCGGCGCTGTCCCAGCCGAAGTCTTCGTAGTGGAGGTCGATGCGGTAGATCTCGGCGATGCCGAGGCCGTTCAGCACCGTGCCGATGGGCAGCAGGAACGGATCGGCCTGGGGGGCCACATAGCGCAACGCGACGTGCATGCCGAAGACCAGCACGGACAGGCCGGAGCAGAGGTAGAGCAGGTTCAGGTCGACGTGGCCGATCGCACCGAGCTGCACGAGAACGACCGCGGTGGCGTTGATCGCGCACGCGGCGATCAGGAGCACCAGTTCGAGGTTGCGCTGCTTCTGGGGCAGACGCAGCCGTTTCACCCGACCGGTCTCCGGTCGGGGCTGTTGCGCGACAGCGACCCCGCTAGCCGACGGCATCGCTCAACTGTTCCACGATCGAACGGGCAGCGTCGAGGCTGTCCGCGTTGATCGTCTGCTCGACGAGCTGCTTGTCGTACCCGGGCAGGTCGCCGACCGCCACGTCGGACTCTTCGTAGACGTGCGAGAGGCTGATCGGGCCGAGGCTCTGCTGCACGCCCTGGAACACGGCGACGTTGCCCGAGGGGGATGCGCCGACGAAGAACCTGGACTGCGTCCACTGGTAGCCGAACAGGGCCGCCAGCACGATCGCGACGACGACCACGATGATGCCGATCAGCCAGGTGAGCCTGCGGCGGCGGACACGACGCTGGTCCTCCTCGATCAGCTCGTCGAGGTAGTCCTCCGACTGGGGCTCGAAGTGCGTGGGGCCGGTCGCTGGGCGCACCGGGTGCAGTCGCAGCGAGGGGAGGCGCGTCGTGCGGGTGGTCGGTTTGGACTCCGTGCTGAACGACAGGGGTGCCGCTGCCGACCCGACGGTGACCGGGTCTTTCATCGTGTCGCCGGGCGCCACATCCGCGATGTCGAGGATCACGACGGTCACGTTGTCGGGCGCGCCGGCGTCGAGGCTCTGACGCACCAGCTTCTCCGCGACCTGGCGCGGCGCATCCCTCGACGCGAGAGCCGAGGCGAGGTCTTCGTTCTTGACGACTCCGCTCAGTCCGTCGGAGCAGATGAGCCAGCGGTCGCCCGGTTTGGTGTCGAGAGTCCAGGTGTCGATCTCGGGGGAGGCGTCGACGTCGCCGAGCACGCGCATCAGCACGGACCGGCGGGGGTGCACCATCGCCTCCTCCTCGGTGATGCGGCCGCTGTCGACGAGACGTTGCACGAACGTGTGGTCGATCGAGACCTGTTTCAGTTCGCCGTCGCGGAAGAGGTAGATGCGGGAGTCGCCGATGTGGGCGAGGGCGATCTGGTCGCCGACGCGCACGAGCGCGCTGACGGTGGTGCCCATTCCGGTGAGCTCCGGATGCTCGAACACGGTCTCGGCGAGCAGCGAGTTGGCCGCGATCAGCGCCGACTGCAGCGCGAACTCGGCCTCGGCGGCTGACGCATACTCGCGGTCGGCCTCCCGGATGCGGTTGACGGCGATCGCGGAGGCGACGTCGCCGCCCGCGTGGCCGCCCATCCCGTCGGCGACGACGAAGAGCTCCCGCCCCGCATAGCCGGAGTCCTGGTTGTTGGAGCGGATCTTGCCGATATGGGAGACGGCGGCCGCGCGGTTCGGAGACACTGCGGCTACCGTCGCAGCTCGAACGTCGTCGTGCCGATCTTGATCGGGGTGTCGAGCGGGATCTGGGTCGGCACTGTCACACGCTTGCCGTCGAGGAAGGTGCCGTTCGTCGAGTCGAGGTCTTGGATCATCCACTCGTCGTTCCACAGCAGCAGGCGCGCGTGGTGGGTGGAGGTGTAGTCGTCGCGGATCACGAGGCCCGACTCGCCCGAGCGGCCGATGGTCACCGGGTCGCGGCCGAGCGGCAGCTCCGTTCCCTGCCGGGGGCCCGACGTGATCACGAGACGGCTGGCCGTGAGCACGGTCGCCTTGGGCCGTGCCGCGGCGTTCGCGCCGGAGGGGAGGTTCGAGGCGGGCGGTCGCTGCATGACCGGTGGGGCTGCGGCGCTCGCCGTGGGAGCGACGCCGGCTGCGGTTGGGACGCCGGGCGCGCCTCCGGGGAACGGCGACGCGGCTGCCTGGGCTTCGGGGAGCTTGCGCACGCGCTGGCCGAACAGGTCGGTGCGGAGGGCGTAGACGATGCCGAACACGAACAGCCAGAGAATGAGGAGAAAGCCGAACCGCAGAACGAGCAGTGTCAGCTCACTGGGGTTCACGTCTCGCTCCAGAAGCCGCCGAGGTCGTTGTGCCTCGTCGCGTCGTCACCGACACTGTCGCGCGTCTGCGGGCCGCTCGCCTGCGGGAGCACCCGGAACACGATGCGCGTTCGGCCGATGCTGATCACCGACTCGGGTTCGAGGATCGCTTTGCGCACCGGCTGGCCGTTCAGCTGCGAGCCGTTCGTGGAACCGAGGTCTTCGACCTGCGCCCGCTGGCCGTCCCAGATGATCTGCACGTGACGGCGCGAGATGCCGGTGTCGTCGACGGTGATGTCGGCGTCGCTTCCGCGGCCGATCACGGTCTTCGAGCGGGTCAGCGGATACCGGTTGCCGCCGATCTCGAGCACCGGCGTCCACGCGACCGAGCCTTTGACGTTCTCCGAGTCGACCTGGAGCATCCCCTCGGTGATGCCCGGGTCTTCGACCAGGTCGATCGAGATGCCGCCGGCGAACTGGTAGTTCTGCGTGGTGGCGTGTTTCTGCACGAACGTGATCAGTTCGTCGGTGAGGGCGGCGCCCATTCCCCGCATCCGCTTGTAATCGCTAGGGGACAGCCGCAGCACGAAACGGTTGGGTGCGAGGATGCGGTCCCGCGTCACCACCGCGGCTTTCGTGTCCAGCTCACGTCGGAGCGCGCTGGTGAGCTCGACCGGTTGCAGCCCCGACCGAAAGGTCTTCGCGAACGCACCATTGACGGCACGTTCGAGACCTCTCTCGAAGTTGTCCAGAATGCCCACAGGTCTCCCGCTCCGGCTCGACGACTATGAGCATGTTAGTCGGCCCGAGTGTAAAGCCGCCCCAGCGCTCCTCTCTATTGTGCGAACATCCACCTGGAGAATGAGCCTCGCGCGCCGCCGCAACCGCGCCCCGAATTCAGGTTCGGCACCGCGCCGTGCTATTCTCTCTGAGTTCGCGCGAGTGGCGGAATTGGCAGACGCGCTGGCTTCAGGTGCCAGTGCTCGAAAGGGCGTGGGGGTTCAAGTCCCCCCTCGCGCACGAACGGTTGTTTCACTGAATTCTGAAAATCGAATTCATGAAATAGCCGAAGCGGACGAATCAAGGGCCGGTCTGACTGGAAAGTCAGACCGGCCCTTTGTCATGTCCGGTTCTGTTCAGCCGATCTCGGAGAACAGCCCGGTGAACGAAGTTCCGGTGCCACCGAGGCGCTGGAAGAAGGCGCCGGCGGCCGGAGTGGCGACGGCTGCGGATGCGTCCTCGTAGCTGTCGAAGTACAGGTCGAGCGTGCGGTGGGCCGGGGTGGGGGTGCCGTCCTCCTTCGGCCAGACCTTGGCGGCCTCGAGGCGGCGGAGTTCGGGAAGCTGCCCGGCCAGTGCTTCGAGTTCGGGGTAGTCGCTCTCGAACGCAGCAGCGTCGGCCGGGTTGTCGATGATGAGGGTGATCTTCGTTGGCATGATTTCTGCTTTCTTAGGAGTTGTTTGAGGCTAGCGGGAGTGGGGTGGAGGGCGCTCGGGTCAGCGACTGCCGGCCTTGGCGGTGCGGCCCAAGCGGATCGCTGAGATGAGGAAGAAGATACCGCCGAGGGTGGCGTAGCCGGCGAGACCCACGAGAGAGGCTGCCGCACCGCCGGACATGAGGATGAAGGCGAGCCCGGCCAGCACGGAGATGCCGCCGCTGAGGATCATCGCCCACTGGCCGCCGAGCCGGCGACGGCTGAGACCGACCACCAACTGCACGGCGCCGGCAGTGAGCGCCCAGAGTCCCCAGACGACCAGCACGGCCGTCTTGCCGGAGGTGACAGCGAAGCCGAGTGCGACGGCCGTGAGAAGGCTGAGCGCCATGTTCACGTAAAGAAGAGGAGCCGGCCGGGTGGCACGCGAGGCGCGGTGGTCGACGATCGCCGCTGCGAGATCGAAAGCGGGATACAGCACGAGCAGTACGGCCGCGAAGGGGCTGATGGTCGACGCGGTCAGGGCCACGAGCGCGGCCCAGACGATCGCGAATCCGAAGCGGACGAAGTAGAGCCGTCTGAGCGCGCCGGCGATCGTCGCCGTCTGCTCGGTCGTGGTGGTCGTGGTCACGAAAAGTCCATTCTGTTGGGGAGAAACTCGATGTAGAATGACTAGTCACTCTACATGACGTAACCATAGACACCGAGAGGCTCGCACCGCAAGCCCCGAGAATGGAACCCCTATGATCGAGACCGTGAAACCCTCGATGCGCGAGCGTTTGATCGAGGCCGCGAGCGAACTCTTCTATGCCGAGGGTCTCCGCGCGGTGAGCGTCGACAAGGTGATCGAGCGCGCCGGTACGACCAAGGTGACCTTCTACCGGCACTTCAAGAGCAAAGACGACCTGGTCGTCGCACACTTGGCGCTGCGCGCCGGCCAGGAGCGAGACGGGATCACCGGAGCGATCGCCGCGAGCGGAGACGCCGACGGAGTGTTCCAGGCGATCGCGGGCGCCCTGGGTCAGATGGCCTGTGAGCGGGGGTTCAGGGGGTGCCCGTTCATCAATGCCGCGGCCGAATATCCAGACCCTGCCAGCACGGTGCGGAAGACCGTCGACGAGCACCGCGCGTGGTGTCTCGCCACGTTCGAGGAGATCGTGCGCCCGCTCGGGCTCACCGACCCGGCCGCCGTCGCGCACGATCTCATGCTCATCCGCGACGGGGCGATGGTCGCCGGCTACCTCGACGATGCCGACGCGCTCGCCGCCTCGTTCCTGCGGAGCGCCCGGGCACTCACGCGCTCGAACTGACGCGGGCCGCTAGACCGTCTTGGTCACAAACTCGTGCAGTCGATTATCGGGCGATTCACGTCCCGCAGCCTAGAGGCCTTGCCAGCTTGCGAAAGGCCGGCCCGATGACAGCGTCGAACCGGCACTCTGGATTGTCAGGTTCTACCGCCGGCGGATCTTCGCGGCGATGATGTAGCGGACGATCGTGAGTACCACGATGACGGTGAACACGACGGCCCCCGTAACGATGCGTTGCTGCGTATCACCGAATATGCCGACGACTACCGCGACCGTCGCGGCAAGGATCAGGAGCCAGTAAATCCAAGAGAATGGTCCCGTCCGAACCGCCTCGCCGAAGGGGTCCTTGCCGGATTTTGATTCGTTGATCGGCATCCTATTTGGCTCCTTCTAGGCGACCGGATACTCGGCACCGGCGTGGTCTACGTGCTGGGTTAGAACGGAACCAGCCACGCTGTAGGTTGTCGAAATGCTTCGTCCAGAGGAGTCCACAGCCCACGCGGGGGAGATGACGTTGACGACGTCGCCGGCGGCGTCCTTGACAAGCACGCGGTCCTCCACCAGTTCTAGGACGGCTGGGATGCCGTCTGTCGCGAGGTTGAAGGCGTAGTCCTCGGGTGCTGAGGCGTCGTTGATGACCACATAACCAGCATCTGCCGCTGTCGTCTTCCCCGTCAAAGCGATGCTGTGCGACGTCGAACTCGAATAGACCAACGATTTGCCGCTGGGCGACAACGTCGCTGGGCCGTCGGTGAGTGGTCGAACCGTCACTTCGCCGTCTCCTGAACCGACCACGAGGCCACGATTGGAGTCCAAGGCGCCTGTCGGCGCGCTCAGATCAACGGAGCGGCCCAGTGATGGAGCCGCCAAAAGCCCCAGTGCATCCAACGCGTTCTCGGTGGCGACTGTGTCGCTCGTCCGCACCTCAGCCATCGCCGGGGCTATCGGTGCTGCGCCGATCGCAGTTGCAAGCGCCGCGATCGTCGCAACTCCCATTGCGAATTCCATATTCAGTCTTGATTTCAACTTCTCAACCCCCTCCGACCAGCTGGACGGCTGTCCTCCCCCGAAGGGCTGGTACATATGAAACATTTCATAGATATGTGTGCCAGACAAGAGTGTAGAAGCAGCGCCGACTCCGCTATCGCGCGCCGAATCGCCTGACGCGGGCCGCGGCGCCTACCCGCGAAGTGCGGCGACTGCGACCTTGGTCGCCGCGGCGAGGAGCGCGTTGTCGGGGGTCGCGTCGCCAGTGTCTTTGCTCGACAGGGTGACGACGACGATGGGGGAGCGTGCGGTCGGGTAGACGACGGCGATGTCGGCGCGCACGCCGTACTCTCCGGTTCCCGTCTTGTCGGCGACCGGCCAGGCGGGGTCAACGCCGGCGCGTATGGTCTCGTCGCCGGTCGTGTTGTCTAGCATGGTGTTGCGCAGAAGGGTGCGGTCGGGGGTCTCGAGGGTGTTGCCGAGCAGCACCTTGCGCAGGTCTGTGGCGAACTGGGCCGGCGTGGTGGTGTCGCGCGGATCGCCGGGTGTCGCCTCGTTCAGGTCCGGTTCGATGCGGTCGACGTTCGTCGTGCGGTCGCCGATACCGCGCAGCCACTGCTCGACGACCTGCGGCCCGCCCAGCCGCGCGACCAGGAGGTTGGCGGCGGTGTTGTCGCTGAAGCGGAGCATGGCGTCGAGGAGTTCGCGCACCGTCATCCCCGTGTCGACGAAGCGGCTGGTGATGGGCGCGTAGCTCAGAAGGTCGTCTTTGGTGAAGCGGACGACGGTGTCGAGGTCTGCGACAGACGAGCGCTGCAGCACGGCTGCGGCGATGAACGTCTTGTTCGAGGATGCGAACGCGAAGCGCTCGCCGGAACGGTACGCGACCGTGCGACCTGAGCCGGTGTCGATCGCGGTGACGCCGAGACGGGCGTCGTGCGCGCGTTCGAGCGCGGCGAAGGCGCGGGTCGTGCTCGCGTTCGAGTTGTTCGATGAGCCCGAAGAAGCGGATGCCGGGCCGTGCCCGGTCACGGACGCCGCGACAGCGGTCGGTGCGACCGACGACTGCCAGCCGACGAAGATGGTGGAGGCCGCGAGGGCGGCCGCGGCGGCGCGGCGAAGAAGGGGTGTGCGAGTGTTCATTCCTTCAGCTTGACAAGCGTGACTCATCCCGTCGAAGACCGGAACGCGCCGACCCATGCTCGATCGGCATTGACCTAGGCTGCTGGCGTGGACATGATCGCAGCGTGCCGGGTTCTGGTCGAGATCGATGAGCGAGGTTCGGTGACCCGAGCCGCCTCGGCGCTGGATGTGGCGCAGTCCGTCGCGAGCCGCCGCATCCTCGCGCTTGAGAACCACCTGGGGTCTCCGCTTCTGGAGCGGAACGCTCGGCGCGCCGTGCTCACGCCGTTCGGCCGGGATCTGGTGCCGTCTGCCCGGCGACTCGTGCGGTTGGCGGATGAGCTGGAACTGGATGCCGAACGCGCGCGCCTGCGCCCGATCACCATCGCGGTCCCCGAGTCGTGCACGACGCGCGACCTCGCCGTCGCCGATGCGGCCGGGCGGGCTGCGGGGCTCCGCTTCGAGTTCGTGGCGGCGTCTCCGGTGCGCCGCGCGGAGCTCACCAGGACGCTCGGGGTGCGGGTCGCCGTGGCGGCTGTTCCGGTCGATGAGGCGCACTGGGTGGCGAGACTCGGCGCGGCAGGGCGGCGCCCGGCCGATCGCGTGCTGCGGCTCGACGGTCTCCGCCCGCGCCGCGGCAAGGGGTCGGGGCGAGACGAGGATGCGGGCTCGCGCATCCGGATCTCACCGGAAGACGACCTGCCGCACGTGAGAGACACCCTGACCCGAGCGGGATACGCCGCCGGGCTTGCGCCGGGACAGCTCCCGGTGGACGGGTCGACGACCGCCTCGCTCGCCGGAGTGCTGACCGACGGTGACCTGCTGCTGTGCACGGAGGCGGAGGCGGGCGACCTCGGGCTGCACTGGCGACCCATCGCTGGGCTCGACATCGCGCGTGGTTTCGCGCTCGCCGGTGACAGCGACCACGACGTGGAGTCGGTGCTGCAGGCGATCGGCGAGGAGATCGCGGGGGCGCTCGGCGCGACCACCCGGGGGCCGGCGACACCCAGGGAGGAGGCCGCGAATGCGTGACGAGAGGCTGCTCGGCGCGGTGCGAGCGGAACTCGACGCTGCCGGCCTGCGAGCGTCCATCGTCGTGCGCGACCTCGACAGCGGCCGCGAGATCGAGCTCGACGGCGACGTCGTGACCCCGGCGGCGTCGCTGGCGAAGGTGCCGATCGCGCTCTCCGTTCTCACGCGCATCGCGGATGGGCGGATCGACGGCGCGATGCCCGTGACGGTTCCCGCCGGGAATCCGGAGGAGAGCACCCCGGGCACCGGGCGCTTTCGGCATCCGGCCACGATCGCGGTCGACGACCTGGTGTCTCTCGCCGTGACGATCAGCGACAACGGCGCGGCCGATGCGCTGCTGGCGCTGGTGTCGGCCGAAGCGGTCATGGCCGACCTCGACCGGCTCGGCGTTCGGGGGATCGCCGTGCGGCATCCCTTCGCCGAGCTCAGCGACACGCCACTCGAGCGGTTCGCGCCCGACGAGGCGCATCTCGCGCACGCCCTCGCCATCCGCGGCAGCACACCGGCCAACGGGCATCCGGTGCGCCAGCTCGACGTCGCCAGAACCAACACCGTCACGGCGCGCGGGTTCGCCGATCTTCTCGAACTGGTGTGGCGGGAGCGCGGCGTGAACGCCGAGGTCGCCGCGCGGCTCCAGGAGTACCTGCACGGCAACATGGTTCGGCATCGTCTCGCCCCCGACCTGGCCGCCGATGACGCTCGCTGGGCGTCGAAGACGGGCACACTGCTGAACCTGAGGCACGAAGCCGGCGTGCTGGAGAACGCCGACGGCACGCGCTTCGCGATCGTGGCGTTGAGCACCTCATCCGTGGCCGCGTCGACCCAGTTCGCGGCGGAGGCTGCGCTGGGTGCCGCCGTGCGGGAGCTTTACTCAGCGCTGCGGGCGTGACATGGCGCCCGAAGTGGGGTACAAATTCGTGTCCTCCAAAAGACCTACAGACCGTTCTTTCTAGCTATGCTCAGGGCTGTCGGTGGCCCACCCAGCCTCGGCGCCCAACTGAACACACCCGAACATTGCAGCCACGTCGACCCGAAGGACACGTCTGTGAACACCACCTATGCGTACAACCGCGCCCACGATGACGCCCACCGCCTTGCCCGTCGCCACGAGCGCGATCTGCACTGGGCGAAGAACCGCCGGCGTCAGCACGAACGCGAACTCGGCGAAGCTCGGCTCGCACTCGCGACGAGCCCGCTCGTCCACGCTCGAAACACCCTGCTGATCACGGCCGCGCTGGTCATCGCCATCGTCGGCGGCGAATGGCTCGCCGACAGTGTGCCGGCGCTCGCCGCCTGGACGGCGATCATCCAGTGGTCCGCCGCCGCCGCCATCGTGGCACTGCTGCTGGCCGCGGTTTCCTCGTTGCTGAAGCTGCGGCGGCGACTGGATGCGGCCCGCGCGCTGGTCGGCGACCACGATGCCCGCATCGCTCACACCCAGTACCAGATCACCGAGAGCGTGCACCACTTCGTCGACGCGCGGGTCGAGGTGCTGAACACCCGTCGGGTGCACGCGAGCTGACGGATGTCAGCGGGCGTTCAACGCCTTGAGCTGCGCATACGTGTCGCGGATGTCCTGTCTGAGGTCACCCGACGACTCCTCGCCGATCCAGCGGAGGAAAGACACGTGGAAGATCGTGACCCCGCTCTCGGCGGCGAGGGTCGCTGCGGGCTCAGGTACGCCCCGCGCGCGGAGCGCCTCGGCGGACGCTGCGCCCAGGGACGACATCTTGAGCAGCTCGCGTTCCTTCAGGTTCGGGGTGCTGTCGATGGCGACCGAGCGGAGCCGCGACCACTCGCGGTCGAGAAGTAGGTCGGCGGTGACTTCGATCGCCGTCGCCATGGTCTCGAGCGGGGTCAGGCCGTGCGGGGCTGAGGCGATCGCGGCGACCACCGCCCCCTGCAGCACTTCGGTGCCGACGAAGAGCACTTCGCGCTTGTCGGCGAAGTGGCGGAAGAACGTGCGCTCGGTCACTCCTGCCCGCTCGGCGATGTCGGCCACGGTCGTCTCGTCGAACCCGCGTTCGACGTAGAGCTGGATGGCGGCGGCCCTCATCCGTCCTCGCGCATCCGGTTCCCAGCGTCCCATGATTCCAGTGTAGTGATGACAGCGACTGACATAGCGTGTTAGGGTGATGTCATTCACTGACATCGACTTCAAGGAGTTCGCTCATGCGCGTATTCGTCACAGGTGCATCCGGCTGGATCGGCTCGGCCGTGGTTCCCGAACTATTGGAAGCGGGGCACGAGGTGGTCGGCCTCGCCCGCTCCGACGCGTCGGCCGCGGCCCTGCGCGCGGCCGGTGCGGAGGCGCACCGGGGAGACATCGACGACCTCGACAGCCTGAGAGCGGGCGCCGAACCGGCCGATGCGGTCGTCCACCTCGCGTTCAAGCACGACTTCTCCGACTCCGCGGGCGCCGGCCGCACCGAGCGGGCGGCGATCGAGACGTTCGGGGATGTGCTCGCCGGCTCCGACCGGCCCTTGCTGTTCGCGTCGGGTGTCGCCATCGCCGGCGACGGCACTCTACTGACCGAAGACGCACCGAGTCCGTTCACCGGTGCCGACGCTCCCCGAGGCGGCGGCGAGCACCTGGCGCTCGGCTTCGCCGACCGCGGGATCCGTTCGGTCGCCCTGCGGTTCGCTCCAACCGTGCACGGCGAGGGGGATCACGGCTTCATGGCGGTGCTCGCGGGGGTTGCGCGCGAGAAGGGCGTCGCCGCGTACGTCGGTGACGGCTCGAACCGCTGGCCTGCCGTGCACCAGCGCGACGCTGCGAAGCTCGTGGCGCTGGCACTGGAGAAGGCGCCCGCAGGCAGTCGGATGCACGCCGTGGCGGAAGAGGGCGTGGCCGCTCGCGACATCGCCGGCGCGATCGGCGCCGGTCTGGGGCTCCCCGTCGTCTCGGTGGCACCCGAGAAGGCGTCCGAGCACTTCGGCTGGATCGGTGGGTTCTTCTCGCTCGACGTGCCCGCGTCGAGCCGGATCACCCGCGAGCTGCTCGGGTGGACTCCGACGCATCCGACCCTGTTCGAAGACCTGCGGGCCGGCTCCTACTTCCGTTGACATGAGCGGGAGCCGGCTCCGAGCACACCAATAGGGTTGATGCATGGAGTTGGGCTTCTATGCGGTGATCGGCGTGGCCGTGATCGTCGGCGTGGCCGCCTTCTCCCGGCGGCTCGGCATCGCGGCGCCGATCATCCTCGTCATCGTTGGCGTCAGCCTCTCCTATCTGCCGGGCGTCCCCTCGATCGAGGTACCCCACGAGATCGTGCTCGACGCGGTGCTTCCGCCCATCCTCTATGCGGCGGCGATCAAGCTGCCGCTGGCCGATTTCCGTCGTGACCTGGCGCCGATCGCGGGGCTGTCGGTTGTCCTCGTCATCCTCACGGCGTTCGTGTCGGGCTGGCTTCTCTACACTCTGCTGCCGCAGTTGAGCCTTCCCGGCGCGATCGCCCTCGGTGCCATCATCAGCCCTCCGGATGCGGTGGCCGCCACCTCCATCGGCCGTCGCCTCGGTCTGCCGCCGCGCCTGCTGACCCTGCTCGAAGGTGAGGGCCTGGTCAACGACGCGACCGCCCTCGTGCTGCTCCGCACGGCGACGGCCGCCGCGGCCGGGCTGCTCGCGTCGCCGTGGGCCGGAGTCGCCGACTTCGCCTGGGCGACGGTCGCCGCCATCGCGGTCGGACTGGTCGCGGGCATCGTCTCGGTGTGGGTGCGCTCGAAGCTGTCCGATCCGCTGCTCGACACGGCGCTGTCGATCGCGGTTCCGTTCGCCGCCTTCATGCCGGCGGAGACGATCCACGGTTCGGGCGTGCTGGCCGTCGTGGTCGCGGGGCTCTACACCGGGTATGCGAGCCCGCGGGCCTTCACCGCCCAGGCGCGCATCACCGACCGCATCAACTGGGGCACCATCCAGTTCCTGCTCGAGAACGCGGTGTTCCTCGTGATCGGCCTGGAGATCCGCACGCTGATCGAAGACGTCGAGGCAAGGGAGACCGTCCTCAGCGTCTGGGACTCGGTGGGTATCGGATTGCTCGCGACAATACTGCTCATCGCCATCCGGTTCGCGTGGGCGATGCCGCTCGTCTGGGGGCTGCGAAAACGCACCGAGCGTGCGGAGCGGCGCACGCTGCAAGAGCTGCTGATGCTCACCTACTTTCGTGACCATCCGGTCGAGAGTTCCCGGCAGCGCCGGCGCAAACAGATCGCCGAGCGACGCTACTACCGGATGCGCAGCGACCTGCAGGCGATGCGCGAGCAGACGATCGACTGGCGAGGCGGCATCGTTCTCGGCTGGTCGGGGATGCGCGGCGTGGTGACACTCGCGGCCGCCCAGTCGCTGCCCGAAGACATCCCGTACCGCCCCCAGCTGATCCTCATCGCGTTCACGGTTGCGGTGCTCAGTCTCGTGGTGCAGGGCGGAACGCTTCCGGCGCTCATCCGTCTGCTCAAGGTCGAGGGCATCGACGCGGAGCGCGACAGGCACCAGTTGGCCACACTGCTCGACACCCTCAGCAACGCCGGGCTCGAAGTGCTCGACGACCCCGAGCTCGCGGCCGGAACAGATGAGGCTGTCGACCCGGATGTCATCGAGCGGGTGCGACAGTCATCGTTCCTCCGCACCGAGGCGGCCTGGGAGAGAGCGCGGGCTCGCGCAGACGTCGAGGCCGAGCGACCGCACCAGCTCTACCGGGATCTGCGTCTGGCCGTGGTGGAAGCGGAGCGCGAGAAGCTGATGGAGGAGCGGCGCGAAGGGCGGTACCCGTCGCGCATCTTCGAGGAGGCGCAGGCCATGCTCGATGCCGAGGAGACGCGGTTGCGGCCGCGCAACCGCGGGCACTGACCGACGCTCACCGCGCTCTCACGGCGTCGTTCACGGCGCCGTCGCGGTCAGGTCGTCGACAGTCAGTGTCACCGGCGAGTTCGCGACGCCGCCCGAGAGGTATCCGGTGAGGCCGAGCCCGCCCGGGCCCTGCAGTTCAGGGGTCGAGTCGGTGATCGAACGCTGCCAGGCCGTCGGCTCCGGTGAGCCGCCGGGCCACACCCGCGACTCGATCAGGGTCGGGTTCGTTCCGGTGACCTTCACGCGGATCGACAGTTTGGTGCCGGCGGCATAGGTCCCCGGCACGGCTACACCGTTCTGCACGACGACCTCGGCGCCGCCGGTCGAGTTCACCCGCACGATGTAGAGGGACACTTTGCCCGCCGACGAGATGATGACCTTCGACTGGTACGCACCCGCCGTCGTGATGCGCCGACCGGAGACGGAGAGATACACGCTGCCCGACGACGGCAGTTTGTCGATCGCGACGCTCAGCCGGAGGTCGGTGGCTGCGGAGGAGACGGATGTGAGATACGTCGTGCCTCCGGAGGCCGTCGGAAGCTGCATGGTCGCGGCGGTGCCGTTCACGGCGTAGCGAGATGCGCTGCCGGTGAAGGTCCAGGCGCCCCCGGTCGGAGCGGTGCCCCAGCCGTTCGCGACGGTGCGCTCGAAGGGATCGCTCGCCAGCACGCCGGGTTGCGGCGGCGCGGTGACCGTGACCTGTCGGGTGGTGACAGCAGTGGCTCCACCGTTGTCGGTGACTGTGAGGCGCGCCGTGTATGTGCCCGCGCTCGCGTACGGATGCGACGCGGTCGCGCCCGAGCCCGTCGCGCCGTCGCCGTACTCCCAGGCGTACGACGTGATCGTGCCGTCGGGGTCGGTGGATCCTGTGCCGTCGAACGCGCAGGTGAGATCGGTGCACGTGGTCGCGAAGCTCGCGCTCGGTGGAACGTTTCCTCCGCCGGCGCCGAGGGTGAACGAGTCGGCGAACGCGGCTCCGGCGACGCGGTTGAAGGAGGCGGTCAGCTCTGACGCAGACGCCGTGACGTCGAGTGAACCGTAGATCGGACTGGCGCTCGACCCTCCGCTCGCGCCGAAGTATCTGGCCTCCGTGTCGGCGGTGTTGACGTTGTAGTTGCCGTTGCCGCCGGTGCCGACCGTGGCGAAGACGGTGCCGGCGCCTTTCCGCATCGCCGCGTCGGAGTCGACCACGCAGGCGGCGGTGAAGGTTCCGGGAGCGATCGCGCTGCATCCCGCGCCGGTCGCCAGCTGGTGGGTGCGTTGGTACAGGTGCTCGTGGCCGCTGAGCACGAGGTCGACGCGCTTGTCGACGAGGAGGTTGAGCAGGTCGGCGCCGGGCTCGCAGGTGTACTGCCCGAGAGACAGACAGGGCTTGTGCATCCCGACGACCACCCAGGGGATGCCGGCGGCGTGTGCTCCGTCGATCGCGGCGGAGGTCCAGTTGTAGCGCGCCGACCCCGCGGCGTAGCTCCAGGTGCCGTCGGCGAACGGCAGCGCGGGGGAGATCATGACGAACCGCACGAGCGGAGCTCCCTGCGGAACGTCGACGTAGTACTGCCGGCCGTAGGTGCCCACCGCGCCGGGCAGCTGGTTCGGAAGGCAGGCCGAGAAGTCGTTGATGTTGCCGTTCTGGCCGTTGCTCTCGTGGTTTCCCGACACGAGCTCGAACGGAAAGCCGGCGCCGACGCCCTGCGTGACGAGGTCGCACCACGCCTGCTCCTGCCCGGTCGGAGAGTAAGAGAGGTCGCCGAGCGCCAGGTGCAGATCGGGATGAGCCGCCCCGATGCCGGTGAACACCGCCTGAGCCGACGCCGACGTGCCGAAGTCTCCGGATGCACTGAAGTGCACGCTCGAAGCGGTGGCCGCGAGTCGCGGCAGCACGCCGGGCGCCACGCCGGCGGTCACCACCAGAGCCGCTCCGACGGCCAGCACCACGGGAATTCTGAACGCACGCATCCCATCGCTCCTTCTCAGGCTCGCGATGGCGCTCTACTGTCTCGGAGCTTCGGTGCTCCGTCGAGGGCAGTAGCCCGTCGTGCGGGCTCGTGCACAGGCTAGCCTGTACATCCTCTCAGCGACAGATAGAATGAGGATTTCTCGAATATCCGTGGGCTGGCCTGGCCGTGCCGAAACGGTCAGATCGTACGCGGTGCGATCTCGAGGTTCTTCTCGAGCTCCTCGCGGTTCTGCCGCACGACGTAGGCCGGGCGATCGCGCTCCACGCGCCAGCTCTCGGAGAGCGCGCCGACGTTCACGGTGTCGAAGCCGAACTCGTCGTAGATGGACGTGACCAGCGCGGCGGCGTCGTCGAAGTCGCTCGCGGTGGCGAGGGCACGGCGGTCCGGGGTGCCCGCGGGGGAGCCGGTGGTCTGGATGTCGCCGAACCCGATGTGGTTGAAGCCCTTCGCGACCTTCGAGGTCGGAAGGTGCTCCTGAAGGAGACCCGACACGGTCGCCTTGCCATCGTCGAGGGCGGGGATGCGGCCGTCGCGCTCCCAGTAGTAGTTGTTCGTGTCGATGACGATCTTGCCGGCGAGCGGCTCGACGGGCACGTCCAGGTAGTTCTTGAGCGGCACGGTGACCACGGCGAAGTCTGCGGCGGCAGCGGCGTCGGCGGCCGTAGCGGCCTTCGCGGAAGGGCCGAGGTCGGCGACCAGGTCGGCCAGCGTCTCCGGTCCTCGCGAGTTCGCGATGGTGACGGTGTAGCCGTGCTCGATGAATGTGCGGGCGAGCGCCTGGCCGATGTGGCCGGCTCCGATGATTCCTACGTTAGTCATGCTGACGTCAACGCGGATGCCGCCGACGAATTCCGGCCGAGCCAGATCATTCGAGTACTCTCACGCGACTCACAACCGCGCTGTGCCTGGCATCCGGGCAAAAATACCGGCTGGGATTCTTGTTATTTCGGCAGCGAATATTTAGGGTGTAAACAGCCTGGTCTACCTCACGTGAAGTGGGCCGGCACGACGGGGAACCCTGGGGGTCTAGCGGAGGTGGGCGCCGGCGGCGAAGCCGGAGCCCGCCCCCGTCGGTACACCTCGCTAGGTTGAGATCATGACGATCGCTGGGGATGTCCGAACGGCCGACGGCCGGAGCGTGCGGTACTACGACAGCGGCGAGGCACCCGGCGTGCGCGCGACGGTGTTCTGGCATCACGGAACCCCGCAGACCGGGCGTCTGCTGGAGCCGCTCGCCGCCGCAGCGGGTGCTCGCGGCATCCGGGTGGTCTCGTGCGCCCGTGCGGGATACGAGGGCACGTCGCCCATCGGCGACCGGAACGTGAGCGACGCGGCCGCCGACGTCGTGCGCGTCGCCGACGCTCTCGGGATAGCGCGTTTCGGATCGATCGGCGCGTCGGGCGGAGGGCCGCACGCCCTCGCTTGCGCCGCACTGGCGCCGGAGCGGGTGTCGGCCGTCGTGACCTTCGCGGGAGTCGCGCCGTTCGCCGACGAGCCCGGATGGTTCGAGGGGATGGTCGCCGACGGCGGACTGCGCTCGGCCCGCAATGGCCGCTCGGGGCGGGCGGCCTACGCGGAGACGGCCGAGTTCGACCCGAACAGTTTCACCCCGGCCGACTTCGAGCTGCTCGCCGGCGCGTGGGGCGTGCTCGGCGAGGATGCCCAACGATCGGCGGCCCAGGGTGCCGACGGGGAGATCGACGACGACGTCGCCCTGACGAAACCGTGGGGATTCGACCTGGGCGACGTCGTCGCGCCGGTGCTGCTGGTGCAGGGCGGAGAAGACCGGGTGATCCCGGCATCCCACGCCGACAGGCTTCTTGCGGGACTGCCGCGCGCCGAGCTGTGGTTCCGGCCGCGCGACGGGCACGTCTCCGTTCTCGGAGCGTTGCCCGTGGCGCTGGACTGGTTCGTCGAGGCCGTCTCACGGTGACCCGGGCGCGGGATGCTGCGATCAACGCTTTCGGAGCAGTGTCGCGACACCCGCGCCCACCACGGCCAGCCCGGCGGCGCTGAGGAACAGCAGGGAGAAGCCGTCGGAGAGCGCGATCGGCGCCGACGCTCCGGCGCCGATCGACGCAGAGGTGCGGGCGGCGGCGATCGTGCCGAGCACCGCGAGACCGAGTGCGCCGCCGATCTGCTGGCTGGTGTTCACCAGGCCGCTGGCCAGCCCCGAATCGGCTGACGACGAACCGTCGACGGCGAGCTGCGTGGCGGTGATGAAGACCGCGCCGAGGCCTGCCCCGATGAGGATGCTCGGGCCCAGCAGTCCGCTCGCGAACGCGGCGTGAGGGCCGGCCGCGGCGAGCCACACCAGTCCGCCGGCGAACACCGCCAGGGCTGCGACGACCGTTACGCGCAGACCGACCCGAGCGACGACGGACGGCACGACACCGGCCACGATCACCAGCGCGCCGGCGAGGGGGAGCTGGCTGATGCCCGCCGTCAGCGCGTCATATCCCAGCACATCCTGCAGGTAGACCGACAGCGCGAAGAACAGTGCGGTGGTCGCGCCACCGGCCAGCAGCATCACCAGGTTGCCCGTTGCGGCGTCACGGTTGCGGAAGAAGCGGAACGGAACGAGCGGATGCTCGGCTCGGCGCTCGACGACCACGAACGCGGCGAGGAGGGCGGCCGCGGCGGCGGAGGCGACGAGGGTCACCGGGTGCGTCCAGCCGAGCAGGCCGGCGAAGCTGAGCGCTGCGACGGCCGCGGTGAGCCCGGCGGTGATGGTGATCGCGCCCCACACATCCATGCGGGTGCGGTCGGTCACGGCGTCGCGGGCGACCAGCGCGGGGATGGCGACGAGCACGATCGCGCCGACGGGCACGTTCACGAAGAACACCGCCTGCCAGCCGAACACCGCCGTGAGCACGCCGCCGAGCAGCACGCCTGCCGCGCTGCCGATACCGGCGACCGCGCCCCAGACGCCGAGAGCTCTTGCGCGATCGCCGGCGGTCGTGAACAGCTGGGTGACGAGTGCGAGGGATGCGGGAGCCAGCAGCGCGGCGGACGCCCCCTGCAGCGCTCGGGCTCCGAGCAGCATGCCGCCGCTCACCGAGAGACCGGCCAGAGCGGAGGCGGCGATGAAGCCGGTGACGCCGATGAGGAACAGCGTGCGATGGCCGTAGCGATCGGCGAGCCGGCCGCCCAGGAGGAGCAGACCGCCGAACGGCAGTACGTAGGCGGTGATCACCCAGGACAGCGCCGCGGTGTCGAGCCCGAGCTGCGTGCCGAGCGCGGGTAGGGCGATGTTGACGATCGACGCGTCGAGCACGACGAGGAACTGGGCGAGGGCGAGAACGCCGAGCGCCCACCAGCGGTGAAGGCTTCTGGGCGGAGCGGCGGCTGCGGTGATGGTCGACATGGGAGAGAACCTTTCGATAGTGGCTAGTGGATGGTGGGTGGTGGCTAGTGAGTGACTAAACAGTCACTCCTGTGGGTCAAGAAAAGGCCGGCGGTTGCCGACCGTTTCGTTCAGGGGTGACGGATGCCTGCGGTGAGGATGCGCGCCCAATCCGAGTCGTCCGTCTCGATGCCCGTGGTGACGATGAGGTGGCACAGCTGGCCGAAGGCGATGAACCGCTGCACGGCCTCGTCGTCTGCGCCCGACCGCGACTTCGCGAACCTGGTCACGCGAGCCAGGCCGCGCCGCAGCGCCTCGCGGATGTCGGTGACCTGAACCGCCGACTGGGCGTGCACCTGAAGCATGAGCAGCGAGCGGTCACCGATGAGCTCGGCGTACGCGCCGCCCATCGCGAAGAGGATGCCGTCCGGAGTCTGCTCGGTGGCGCCGGCTGCGCCGGCCTCGAGCGCTTCCTCGATGAGGTCGAAGCAGCGGTCGAGCGCGGCGACGAACAGGCTCTCTTTGCCCGGGAACAGCTTGAACACGTAGGCCGAGGAGATCTTGGCGTGATCGGCGACGGCGGCGATCGGCGTTCCGAGGTAGCCCGACGTGCCGAAGACCTCGATCGCGCTCGCGATCACGGTCTCGCGCCGCGCTTCGGCGGTCGAGAGTGTGGAGCGGGCCGGTCGGGGCGGTCGGGTCACTGCGGTCATGTGAGTGACTGTACACTCACTCTTGGTGGGCGGTCAAGCCTGCGCCATTGCCCAGAGCGCGTCGGCCACATCCTCTTCCACCAGTTCGAAGTTCGCCATCGCCCCGGCCTGGGCGCCCGACGCCATGGAAACAGGGACGGTCGCCGCCGGGTTGGCGACGTTTCCCGCCACCCAGACGCCGGGGATCGTCGTTCGGCCGGACGGGTCTGCGACAGACCACGCTGGGTCGAGAGCGTCGAGAAGGGCCGACGACGGCAGCGGCGCCGGGTTGGCGAAGATCGCGTCGACCGGGATGCGCTCGCCGTCGGTCAGCTCGATCGCGGCGAGTCTGCCGTTCTCGTCGACCACGCGGGCGATGGGCCGTGCTTCGACCCGGATGCCGCGCGCCGTGAGTGCAGCGCGCTGCGGCTCGGCCGGCTCGGGTTCGCCGTTCGTGAAGAGCATGACATCGGCCGACCACTGCCGCAGCAGCTGTGCCTTCAGCGGGCCGTGCTCGTCGGTGGCCACCACGGCGATGCGCCGATCGCGCACCTCCCAGCCGTCGCAGTACGGGCAGGTCACAACGCCGGTTCCCCACTGCTCGGCAAGGCCCGGGACGGGGAGCAGCTCGTCGCGCATCCCGGTCGCGACCACGAGGCGGCGGGCGGTGAACCGGGAGCCGTCGTCCGTGGTCACCACGAAGCCGGCGCCCTCCCGTTCGGCGGCCGTCGCGCGTGCCGAGAGCACTCGGCCGCCGTATCCCTCGACCTCGCGACGGCCGTCGGCGAGCAACTGCAGAGGTGAGGTTCCGTCTCGCCCGAGCACCCCGTGCATGTGCGGCGCGACCCGGTTGCGCGGTTCGCCCGCGTCGAGCACGAGCACTCGACGGCGTGCCCGAACGAGCATGAGTGCGGCGCTGAGGCCCGCACTGCCGCCGCCGACGATGATGACATCCCAGGATGATTCGTTCATAGCGGCATCGTGGCCCCTGGGGCAGCCGCGACGGCAAATCGCTTTGCTATTGTGGCAACATGACCGACGCCTCGGATGATGTGCTCGCCCTCGTTGGTCCGCGTCTGCGGGCGATGCGGGCGCAGCGCGGCCTCACCCTGACCGACGTCTCGGCAGCCACGGAGATCTCCGTGAGCACTCTCTCCCGACTGGAGAGCGGGCAGCGCAGACCCACGCTCGAACTGCTGCTCCCGCTCGCGAAGGTGTACCGGGTGCCGCTCGACGAACTGGTGGGAGCGCCGGCGACCGGCGACCCGCGCATCCACCCCAAACCGGTGAGGAAACACGGGATGACCTACATCCCGCTGACTCGCGACGGCGGAGGCCTGAACGCGTACAAGCAGATTCTGCCCGGGCGCTCGACCCGAACGCGCCAAGAGCGCAAGACACACGACGGCTACGAGTGGGTCTACGTGCTGAGCGGCTCGCTGCTGCTCGGGCTCGGCGACCACGATCACGTGCTCGGCCCTGGCGAGGCGGCGGAGTTCGACACCCGGGTTCCGCACTCTCTCGGCAGTGCGACGGTGCACCCTGTCGAAATGATCAGCCTGTTCAGCAGGCAAGGCGCGTCGGTGCACCTGCGAGACGTCTGATGGCCGGGCTGCGCTCTGCTTAGAATCAAGCCGTGCCCCCCGATGTTCCGATTCTCAGCGAGAGCCTGTTCGAGGTGTTCGGCAGTGGGAGCTGGGTATGCCTGCCCGAACGTTCGCCGGCTGCGGTCGCGACCGAATTGGGGGCCTCGATGCTGCCCGCCGCCTATCGCTGGGAGGAGAACCCTCACGTCGGTGAGGGCGCGGGGCTGCTCGTGCTCACCGTGCCGATGAAGGGGTGGATGCTGCTTCATGGCGCGAGCGAGACCGTCGGCGGAGCCGCGGCGATACTGAGCGAGCGGCATCCTGTGTTCCGGGCGACCATCGATGTGAGGTTGCCGGCGATGTCGTGGGCTTACCTGGACGGTGGGATGCCGTCACGCACCGTCTCCGTCGAGCTCGGAGACGACGGCGATCTCGTCTCCCGCACCTCGGGCGACCCGCTGCCGTTCGAAGGTGAAGACCTCGTGTGCCCCACATCCGAGTACGGCTACGACCCGTTCTTCTACCCGCTGGCCATCCTCGCGCGCCACGGCGTCGGCCTCGACGATCTGCACGCTGCGCTGACGCAGCCGACCGTCACTCTGCGGCTGGATCGCCCGGCTCGCGTCTGACCCGATACCGCAGGTACACCACGCCGCCGGCGAACCTGCGCTCGTCGACGAGGTCGAGCGCAACGGTCAGACCCAGCGGAAAGGCGGGTGTGCCGCCGCCGACCGCGATCGGCACCACGAAGAGCTGCACCTCGTCGACGATGCCCGCCCGAAACGCCTCGGCCGCGAGCGTCGGCCCGCCGATGCCGACAGAGCGGTCGGATGCGTCCGCCAGGTCACGCACGGCCTCTGCGTCGAAGGTGCGCACCAGTCGGGTGCGCGGCGTCGTCACCTCGTCGAGCGTGGACGAGACGACGAGCTTGTCCGCTCCGCGCCAGATGTCGGCGTAGTCGGCCATGACGCCCGTATCGTCGTCGTCATCCGTCAGCGTCTGCCAGACGCGCATCGTCTCGTACATCCTGCGCCCGTAGACGTAGGTGCCGACGTCACGTTCGAGATCGTTGACGAACGCGTGCACGTCGGCGTCGGGCGCCGCCCAGTCGAAGCTGCCCGATGCGTCGACGGTGTAGCCGTCGAGAGAAGCGATGGCGGAGAACGCGATCGTCGACATGGTGACCCTCCCGCCTGCGACTCTAGGCACCGGCGGGGCGCGGCGCTAGAGGCCGCCGCTCCGCTCAGCCGGCCGACTGCGGGAAGAGAGCGGCCAGCGCGTGGATCTCGTTCGCGAACACCAGTGGCACGACGAGGTCGAGCAGCATGGCGATCGCGATGACGAGAACCGTCGCGCCGGCCGCGATGACGACGAGCGCCGCGAACAACCTCAAGTAGGCGTTCTCGGCGATGGTCGCGAGCGCCCCCCGGGCTCGCTTGACCTGCGGAACCGACCCCGTCAGGGGTAGTTGGTGGTTCAGCGTCGTCATGGTGGTTCTCCCCTCGGTGGCCGACTCTCCCAGTCAAGCCGTCGAGCGGTCGCGCGGCATCCACCGAGGGGTTGGGTGTGTGTCATCCCCCGGTATGACCTTCGGCCTCCGCTCCCACGCTTGCGTGAACTGGAGTAAGATAGTTAGTGCCCTAACGAATTGAGGAGACATGGCCGGACGCTTCATGAGCTGGTACTCGCGTACCAACCAGAAACTCATCAGTGTCGCGGGCCCCGCTCAGCTCGGCGCCGGGCATCCCGAGGGCCCCGATCGCCGGTCGGCTTCCGCGCCGTGCCCGATCTGCGGGCGTCCGATGACCGAGCACACCGTGCAGCGCCCCGACGGTCAGCGCGATGCGACGCGGCTGATCTGCCCGGTCGCCGTCGCCTGACACTGCGATGAGGCGGCGGTGACGCCACGGTGACGCGGCGGTAACCGTCTCAGGGGGTTCGGGCCGCCGCCGCGATGATGGTGTGCAGACTCGTCCGCAGGGTCTCGAGATCGGCCACGGGCATCCCCAGGCGTTCGACGATGCGGTGAGGGATGAGTTCGGCCTCGGCCCGCACCGCGCGTCCCGCGTCGGTCAGCGTTACTTCGAGCGATCGCTCGTCGGTGGTGCTGCGCTTGCGTTCGATGTAGCCCGTGACCTCGAGCCGCTTGAGCAGCGGGGAGAGCGTAGCGGGCTCGAGTTGCAGCGTCTCGCTCAGGTCTTTCAGCGAGCGGGGGTCGCGCTCCCAGAGCGCCAGCATCACGAGGTATTGCGGATGCGTGAGCGACAGCGGTTCGAGCTCCGGCCGGTACAGGGCGATGACACTGCGCGCGGCGACTGCGAGGCCGAAGCACACCTGGTTCTCCAGCGCGAGCAGGTCTTCTGACATCCGCCCATTCTACCGAGCGGCGCGACTCAGGTGCCGGGCAGGCGCGAGAACTCGGAGGCGCGGGCGACCTGCTCGGCGGTGAGCGGCACGCCGGTGTAGCGCTCGAACTGGCGTGCGGCCTGCAAGGCGATCACCTCGGCCCCGGTGATGAGTCGCTTGCCCGCGGCGCGGCCCGCGGCCACGAGCGGAGTCTCCGACGGAAAGGCCACGACGTCGAACACCGTGGAGGCGCGCTCGACATGTTCCGGGCGGAAAGCGAGCTGCCCTTCGGCGTCGCCGCTCATCCCGATCGGCGTCACGTTGACCACCAGGTCGAACTCCGGGGCCGGGTCCACCGGCACCCAGCTGTAGTCGTAGCGCTCGGCGATATCCCGCCCGGCACCCTCGTTGCGGGCAACGATCGTGAGGTCGTCGAACCCCGCGCCGCTGAAGGCCGCGACGACCGCTTTCGCCATTCCGCCCGAGCCGCGCAGCAGAACCCGCTGGGCGGGATCGACCTCGTGCTCGGCGAGCAGTGCGGCGACGGCCTCGTAGTCGGTGTTCGATGCGGTCAGCACGCCGGCGTCGTTGACGAGCGTGTTCACCGACTCGATCGCCAGCGCCGACGGCTCCATCACGTCGACGAGCGGGATGATCGCCTCCTTGAACGGCATCGACACCGAGCAGCCGCGGATGCCGAGCGCCCGGATGCCCCGAACGGCTCCCTCGAGGTCGGTGGTCGTGAACGCCTTGTAGATGAAGTTCAGGCCGAGCTCGTCGTACAGATAGTTGTGGAACCGGGTGCCGATGTTGCTCGGCCGGGCCGCCAGCGACATGCAGACCTGCATGTCCTTGTTCAGGATGGGCATGCCTCCATCTTCGCAGGCCTCGACGCCCGGACACGGCGGCGGGACGCCGCGCCGAGGGGCGAGTAGGCGCGAGCTGGGCGGGGTGCCGGGCCGCAACTACTCGCCCCTCGGCGGGCAACGGCGGCGTCAGCGGGTGGGTGCGGGGAGGGCGTAGGCGCGCTCGGCGGAGTGGGTGAGGATGTCGGCGCGCTCGGTGGGCGTGAGAGGTGCGAGGAGCGAGCGCGTGGTCGCGACGGTGGCCGCGTAGGGGTCTGCGAGCGTGGAGACGGGCCAGTCGCCTCCGAACAGCATCCGGGAGGGTCCGAAGGCGTCGAGGGCGTGGTCGACCCAGGGGCGCAGGTCGTCGGCGTCCGCGTGCCCGGCGGGGCCCAGAGTCGTGAGGCCGGAAAGCTTCACGAAGACGTTCTGTCGTGCGGCGAGCTCGGTCATCAGCGTGCGCCACGTCTCGGGATCGGCGCCGCCGACGGGCGGAGTGCCGAGATGGTCGATCACCAGCCGCAGGGTGGGGAGCTCGGTCGCGATGGCGACGGCGTGCTCGAGATGGCGGGGGAGAACGCCGATCACATCGAAGGCGAGACCGCGTTCCGCGAGCAGCGCCAGCGACCGGCGCACCGCATGCCGGCCCAGCCAGTCGGGATCGGGCTCGTCATGGATGAGATGACGCACGCCGACGAAGCCGGGCCGCGCCTGCCAGGCGTCGAGCTGGCCGTGCGCTCGCGCAGGGTCGAGCAGGTCGACCCACGCCACCACCCCGGCCACTTCCTCGAACCCGTCGGCGACGGCGAACATCGCTTCGGAGTCGTCGACGGAGTTGGCGGCCTGCACCAGCACGACGCGGTCGACGCCCGCCTGCACCAACTGGGGGCGCACCTCGCCGAACTCGAAGGTGCGGTGGATCGGCCCCAGGCTCTCGGTGAGCCAGGGGTAGGAGACCCGTTCGAGATTCCAGAGGTGCAGGTGGGCGTCGACCGTCACGACTCAGGCCGCCAGGTCGAAACGGATGAGGATGGGGCCCTCGACAGCAGCAGGCGGCAGCACGAGGCTCGCGGCGTCGCCGGCACGCGTCGCCTCCACGGCAGTTCCGTCGGCGAGGCGTGCGGTCGAGACGTCGACGGCGTCGGAGACGCCGCGGATCGTGACGACGCCGCCCGCACCCTCGCTTCCCGCGACGAACGCGTTGGCGGTGTCGCCGGTTCGCGTCCACCGCACCCACGGCTCGGCGCCGGTGCCCGCGGCGGTTGCGGCCGAGGGCGCAGCGATCGAGGCGTCCAGCGTGGTCGAGCCGAACACCGCATCCCCGTTCACGGCGTTCCAGGCGGCCAGGTGCTCCAGCGTGCGGCGCTGCAGGGGAGGAACGGTTCCTTCCGCCGTGAGGCCGACGTTCAGCAGGAGGTTGCCGCCGCGCGAGACGATGTCGACGAAGGTCTTCACCGCATCCGGACCGCTCAGCAGGTGGGTCTCGTCTTCCAGCCGGTTGTGCCCGAACGAGTAGCCGATGCCGCGGCAGTTCTCCCAGCCGCCGTCGCCCTCGACGCTGAGCCCGTTCTGGTATTCGCTGGTGCGGATG
Organism: Leifsonia sp. NPDC058292; assembly: GCF_042880955.1. NCBI lineage: Bacteria > Bacillati > Actinomycetota > Actinomycetes > Micrococcales > Microbacteriaceae > Leifsonia > Leifsonia sp. NPDC058292. Next base: position 186,273 of record NZ_JBHVYL010000002.1, on the reverse strand, counting down.
TCCCAGTGCGTCTCGCCCCAGCGGTCGTTCGCGACGCCGTCGGGAGTCTGCGAATAGAACTTCTCGAACAGGTTCTCCATGCTGAACGGGCCGCGCGGCTTGCCCGCATCCGGCCACTCGATGTCGCCCCACAGGATGTCGGGTGCGTAACGGTCGAGCAGGTCGTCGACGTGCTTGTACGCGTACTCGGCGTAGGCCGCGTCGACGGGGCGGCCGAACTCCTGGCCGTCGTCGGTGATCGGCTCGAGGTCGGAGAAGTGCCAGTCGAGACCGCCGGAGTAGTACACGCCGAACCGGAGGCCCGCATCCCTCGTCGCCTTCTCGAACTCGCCGACCAGGTCGCGGCGTGGCCCACGGACCACGGTGTTGCGGCCATCGGTGCCCGGCGCATCCCAGAGGGTGACGCCGTCGTGGTGCTTGGTGGTGGGGATGAAATAGCCGGCTCCAGTGCTCTTGACCAGGGTGAGGAACTCCTCGGGATCGAACTGCGCCGGGTTCCACTGATCGATGAAGTCGTCGTACGGCGCCCCACCGAACGCGTCGCGCTGGTGCTGCGCCGCCGGGCTGTCTTCGATGCGGATGGTGTTGTAGTACCACTCGGCATACGGGTTGTGCTTGAACCAGTACTGCTTCTCGATCGTGCCGAGCTCGCCGATGGGCTCGGCCCAGGCCGGCACGGAGTACGGGCCCCAATGCACGAAGATGCCCAGCTTGGCGTCGGTGAACCACTGCGGGACGTCACGCTCGAAGCGCCGGTAGTTCTCGGGGCGGACAGGATCGTCTTTGAACATTGCCACGAGCGAGGTTCTCCTTCTTCGTCGAATGGATTGTGGGATGCGCCACTGCCACATATCCTATAGGCAATAGGCATTCTCGGTTCAAGAGCCTGTTCGTTCGAACCATCCCAACACCCGCTCAAAGGAGAGTCCGTTCCGTGGAATCCACCCTCGCAGTCCTTCCCGACAGTTTCGCCCGGCCGTCTGATTTTCAACTGCCAGGAGGCGAGTGGTTCATCGGGGCCGGGTTCGGCCTCTTCGTGCACTGGGATCACGCCAGCCAGCAGGGCATCGAGATCTCCTGGCCCCTGGTCGGCCGCTCGATCATCCCCGGCTCCGACGGCGTCGAAGACACGGTGTCGGTCGAGCAGTACCAGTCGAGCGCGGCCACCTTCGACCCGGTGGAGTGGGATGCGGTCGCCCTCGCCCGACTCGCCAAGCGCGCGGGGGCCCGCTACGTCGTGTTCACCGCGCGGCACCACGCGGGCTACTCCATGTTCCACACCGAGCACTCCGACTTCGGCATCGAGAACTCGCCCTTCGGCCGTGACATCACGCGAGAGTTCGTCGAGGCGATCCGGGCCGAGGGCATCCGGGTAGGCATCTACTACAGCCTGCCCGACTGGAACCACCCCGACTACCCGGCATTCGAGATGAGCGATCGGCCGTACCCGCTCGAGCACTGGCCGTCGGCGGGCGACCCTGCGTACGCCGGCACTCCGGTGGCCGACGACAAGCATCGTCGGTCGACGCCCGAGCAGTGGGCGCGCTTTCAGGCCTACCTGCGCGGTCAGCTCACCGAGATCCTCTCGAACTACGGCACGATCGACCTGCTCTGGTTCGACGGGGAGTGGGAGCGCTCGGAAGACGAGTGGGACAGCGCGGGGCTGCGCGCCCACATCAAGTCGCTGCAACCGGATGTGGTGATCAACGACCGCCTGCTCGGCCAGGGCGACTACAAGACGCCGGAGCAGGGCTTCCCGGTCACGGCGCCGGAAGGCCCGTGGGAGCTGTGCATGACCATCGGCCAGATGTGGGCGTGGCGGCCGGGGGACACGAAGAGCAAGAGCACGACGTCGCTCGTGACGACGCTGATCGAGGTCGCGAGCCGCGGCGGCAATCTGCTGCTCAACATCGGGCCCAAGGGCGACGGCAGTCTCAACGAGTCACAGGTCGACACGCTCACGGAGATCGGCGAGTGGATGGACAGGCACGCGGAGAGTGTCGTCGGCGTAACCCCCACTGCCGGTGTCGACTTCTACGGCCCGTCCACCGCGCGGCCGGGCACTCTCTACCTGCATCTCGTGATGCGCCCGATCGAGCAGGTGATCGTGCGGGGCATCCCCGTGGGGCGCGTCACGGGCATCCGCTTGCTGGCCACCGGCGAGCAGCTTCCGTACGAGATCAACTTCGAGGTGCACGAGCAGTCCGCCGCCGGCGAGGACCCGCTCGGCGAGATCCTCATCCCCGCGCCCCGCGCATCCGGAGCCCCCATCGACGTCATCGCGATCGACTTCGCCTGACCCACCGACCACCCGCCGACCACCTGCAATCGACTCCGGGAAGAATGCGCAAAATCTGCTCCGCAAACAGCATTCTTCCCGGAGTCGATTGCTTGACCTGGGGGAGGGAGGCGCTTATGCTTCCGATAACCTATATCAAAGACCCTATAGGATCGTGCGTCAGTGACAGCGCGAAACAGCAGGCTCAGTAGGCGATCACACAGATGAATCCAATGGAGGAGGCACAGCAAGTGACACCACGAAGCAAGCGTGCGGCGGGAAAGATCGGAACCGCCATCGTACTGGCCGGAGCGTTGACAGCTCTGGCCGGATGCGCAGGGGGCGGTGGAGGCAGTGCCTCCGGCGGCCCCATCTCGATGTACACCTGGGTGAGCAGTCAGAGCGACCGCGACCAGTGGGAGGGCTTCATCTCCCTCGGCAAGAAGGTCGACCCCAAGCTCGACGTCACCATCGACGGACCGAGCTTCAACGACTACTGGACGAAGGTCAAGACACGCCTCTCCGGCAGCAACCCGCCCTGCCTGCTCACGACGCAGGCGGCGCGCGCTCAGGAGCTGGGCGGGCTGCTCATGCCGCTCGACGACCTGATCAAGAAGTACAAGCTCGACACGTCGGCGTTCGACTCGTCGATGCTGAAAGGCATGACCGTCGACGGCACCATCCGGGCGATCCCGTATGACGCCGAGCCGATCGTGCTCTACTACAACGCCGACGCCTTCAAGGCCGCCGGCCTCACAGCGCCGGGAGCCACGTACACGCGTGAGCAGTTCCTCTCCGACGCGAAGAAGCTGACGACGGCCGACCACAAGGCGCTCGCGATCGAACCCGGCTTCTTCATCCCGAACGCCTGGGCCATCGCCGACGGTGCGGAAGCGGTGAAAGACGGCAAGCTCGACCTGACGAGCTCCAAGTTGGTCGACCAGGTGCAGAGCTACTTCGACCTGGTGAGCAAAGAGGGCATCGCCAAGGCCCCCGAAGCGGCCGACGGATCGGACGTCGCGCAGGCGGCCTTCACCGGCGGCAACGTCGACATGCTGATCGAGGGCCCCTGGATGTACGGCACCTTCGCCGACGCGGCCAAGTTCGACATGGGCGTCACCATCGTTCCGAGCACCTCCGGCGAGGCGCACGGCATGACGGCAGGCTCGGGATTCGGCATCGCCAAGAACTGCAAAGACCCCGACGGAGCGTTCAAGGCCATCCAGGCGATGACCGACACGAGCGTGCTCAAGGGTCAGGCCGAGAAGCGCGGAATCGTGCCGTCCCGCGCCGACGCGCAGTCGGCTTGGGCCGAGGGCAAGTCTCCGGAGGCGATGGATGCGGTCAACGCGCTGCTCTCCAACGCCACCGCCCAGCTCACCACCCCGACCTGGAACCAGGTCGAGACCCTGTTCACCCAGTACGGCGTCGAGGGATACCGGGGTGACAAGACGGCCAAGGATGTGCTGAATACGATCCAGCACTCGGTGGGCGGCTGAGCATGAGCTCCCCCCTCAGCACGGGTGCCGTCGTCTCGGAGGAGACGGCGGCATCCGCCGCGCCTGTGACCCGGCCGTTCGGGGTTCCGCATCCCACGCCGCCGCGGTCGAAGAAGAGGAAGGGCGACGGCCTCGTGGCTCTCGCCTACCTCTGGCCGGGTCTCGCCGGCTTCACGTTCTTCATCCTGGTGCCGCTGGTCGGCTCGCTGGTGATCAGCGGGTTCGAGTGGCCGCTGTTCGGCAGCCCGACGTTCGTCGGCATCGCCAACTACCAGAAGCTCTTCAGCGACCCGACGTTCTACACGGTGCTGATCAACACGGTGATCTTCGCCTTCGTGTACACGGCCCTCAACCTGGCTCTGGCGCTCGCCGTGTCGCTGTGGTTGAACACCCGGGTGAAGTTCGCCGGGTTCTGGCGCGTCATCTTCTTCCTGCCGGCGATCACGCCGATGGTCGCCAACGCGCTGGTCTGGCGCCTGCTGCTGAGCGACAACGGCATCGTGAACTCGGCTCTGGCCTCCATCGGCATCGATGGGCCGAGCTGGCTCTCCGACTCGACGTTCGCGCTGTTCTCCGTGATCACGATGTCGGTCTGGCAGTCGTTCGGCTACAACGTGATCGTGCTCTCCGCCGGTCTCGGCGGCATCCCGAAGGAGATTCTCGAGGCCTCCCGGATGGACGGCACCAGCGCCTGGCAGCGGCTGAAGTCGATCATCCTGCCGATGATCTCGCCCTCGCTGTTCTTCACCATGACGATGACCATGATCGGTGCGTTCCAGGTGTTCGTGCAGCCGCAGATCCTGACCCAGGGCGGTCCGGGGGAGTCCACGAACACGTTCGTGCTCTACCTCTACCGCAACGGGTTCGTCTTCGATCGGCTGGGCTACGCTTCGGCGCTCGCGTGGATCCTGTTCATCGTCGTGATGCTCATCACCGCACTGCAGTTCGCGGGGCAGAGGAAGTGGGTCAACTATGACAAGTGACACCATCGCTCAGACGGAGACGCGCCAACCCAAGCGCCCGCGGCCCAAGCTGCGCCCGGCCCAGAAGGTCGTCGCCACCAAGACCTGGCTGAACACCCTCGCCCTGGCGATCGTTGCGCTGATCTTCACCTTTCCGTTCATCTGGATGTTCTTCTCCGCCCTCAAGCCCGAGTCGGAGGTCTTCTCGTCGAAGCCGTCGTTCATCGGCTCGGAGGTGAAGTGGTCGAACTTCGTCGACGCGTGGACTCTGGTTCCGTTCGGCCGGTTCATCTTCAACGGCTTCTTCGTGTCGATCCTCGGCGCTCTGCTGTCGCTGATCGTCGCGGTGCTCTCCGCGTACGCCTTCTCGCGCCTGCGATTCAAATACCGCGACCGCATCTTCCTGCTCTACGTGCTCACGCTCGTGCTTCCGCAGGAAGTGCTGGTGGTGCCGCTGTTCATCATGATGAACCAGCTCGGGCTCGTCGACTCGTACGCGGCCCTCATCATCCCGTTCGCCTTCACCGCGTTCGGCACCTTCCTGCTGAGGCAGTTCTTCCTCACGATCCCGATCGAGTTCGAGGAGGCCGCCCTCATCGACGGCGCCTCGCGGTTCCGCACGCTCTGGTCGGTGCTCCTGCCGCAGCTGACCGCACCCCTGTCGGTGCTCGCGGTGTTCTCGTTCATCGGCTACTACAACTCGTACCTCTGGCCGCTGATCATCATCAACAGCCAGGAGCTGGCGACGGTTCCGCTCGGGCTGTCGATGTTCACGGGTGAGCACGGCACGCAGTGGAGCCTGATGATGGCGGCCTCGACCCTCGCGATCATCCCGTCGCTGATCATCGTCGCGGTGCTGCAGCGGCAGCTGATCAAGGGTGTCGCCCTCGGCGGGTTCGGCGGCCGGTAGTGGGCACCGGCCACCCGTCACCCGTCTTCGACCGAAAGCAGTTCACATGACCATCACCTCACCCCGCACCGCTCGCGCGCTCGACAGCACCATCGTCACCGCCGAGGCGTGGCTGAGCGACCTCGAGGTGGAGACGGTGCGCACCGACGCCGTGCAGTCGTTCGTCAAACAGGAGACGGTCTTCGTGCGCATCCGCACCGCCGGTGGCGTCGAGGGGATCGGCTACAGCTACACGATCGGCACGGGCGGCGGCGCGGTGCTCAGCCTGCTGCGCTCCGGGCTGCTGGATGTACTGGTCGGCCTCGACGCGAGCCGGCCCGAAGCCGTGTGGTCGGCGTTGTTCTCGTCGACGCGCGCGACCACCGTCGGCGTGATCACGTCGCTCGCGCTCGCCGCGGTGGACACGGCGGTGTGGGATGTGCGCTGCAAGGCCGCCGAGCTGCCCCTGTGGGTGGCGGCGGGCGGTGCGCGGCCGAGCATCCCGCTCTACGACACAGAGGGGGGCTGGCTGCATTTCAGCACCGACGAACTCGTCGCTCAGGCCGTGGAGTCGCAGGCGCTCGGGATGAACGGGGTCAAGATCAAGGTCGGCAAGCCGCGCGGCCACGAAGACCTCGAACGACTGACCGCGGTGCGAGACGCCGTCGGCCCCGGCATGGACATCATGATCGACGCGAACCAGTCGATGACGGCCGCGGAGGCCATCCGGAGGGCGGCGCTGTTCGAGCCGCTCGACATCTTCTGGTTCGAGGAGCCGCTTCCGGCCGAAGACGTCGCCGGGCACCGGCGCCTCGCCGAGTCGACCAGCCTTCCGGTCGCGGTGGGGGAGAGCATCTACTCGATCGGGCACTTCCGCGAGTACCTGCAGGCCGGCGCCGCCTCCATCGTGCAGGTCGACGTCGCCCGCATCGGCGGCATCACGCCGTGGCTGAAGGTGGCGCACCTCGCGGAGGCGTTCAACGTCTCGGTGGCGCCGCACTTTCTGATGGAACTGCATGTCTCGCTCACCTGTGCCGTGCCGAACGCGCTCTATCTGGAGCACATCCCGCAACTGCGCGCGGTGACGCACAGCGAGATGACCATCTCCGACGGCCAGGGTGTCGCGCCGATGGCGCCCGGCCTCGGCATCGAGTGGAACCTCGACGCCGTCGACGACCTGAGGGTGAAGTGAGCAGAATGAGTGACGTGACCGCACCGACGCTTTCGACACGGAGCTACGGCCGCGGCGGCTTGAGCGTCGGGCCGATCGGCTACGGCGTCGCGGCGCTCGGCAACCTGTATGCGCCCCGGCCCGACGACGTGTGGCCCGAATGCGTTCCCGCGGCCTGGCAGGCGGGCATCCGATACTTCGACACGGCCCCGCACTACGGTCTCGGCCTGGCCGAGGAGCGTCTGGGAGAGGGTCTCCGCGAGCTCCCGCGAGACGAGTTCGTGCTGTCGACCAAGGTCGGGCGGGTGCTGGAACCGAACCCCGACTACCGCCCGGGCGACACCGACATCGCCAACCTGTTCGCCGTGCCCGCCACGCTGCGGCGGCGATTCGACTTCTCCCGCGACGGCGTGCTGCGGTCTGTGGAGGACAGCCTCACCCGCTTGGGGCTCGACCGCATCGACGTGCTGTTCGTGCACGACCCCGACGAGCATGAGCGCGAAGCACTCGACGGCGCGTTCCCTGCGCTGGAGGAGCTGCGTTCGCAGGGTGTGATCCGGTCTTACGGTGCGGGCATGAACCAGTCCGCGATACTCACGCGGTTCGTGGAGCGCACCGACCTCGACATCGTCATGTGCGCCGGTCGCTACACGCTGCTCGACCCATCGGCCGAGGCCGACCTGCTGCCGGCCGCCCGCGAGAGAGGCGTCTCCGTCGCGGTCGCCGCCGTGTTCAACTCGGGCATCCTCGCGACGGATCGCCCGGCGAGCACCGCGACGTTCGACTACGGCGCCGCTCCGGCCGACCTCGTCGCCCGCACCGAGCGCATCGCCGACGTGGCCGACGCCTACGGGGTCACCGTTCCGCAGCTCGCCGTGCAGTTCCCGCTGCGGCATCCTGCCGTCTCGACGGTCGTGCTCGGTGCGGACTCCCCGGCGCAGATCACCCGCAACGCGGCCCTGGCCGACGTCGCGGTGCCCGGCGACCTCTGGGCCGAACTCGAGGATTCGGGTCTGATCAGCCGAAAGGCCGCCGACGCATGATCCGGATCCTCTACCCTCTTTCCTCTCTTTTCCGTCGACGCCGACCTACGATGTCCTCATGAGCATTGAACCTGCATCCGGCGAACGATTCCTCCCCGCGAGGAGGGCGCTCGCCGACGACGTCTACGACGCGGTGCTCGCTCTGCTCATGGACCAGGTGATCGAGCCGGGCAGCCGGGCGAGCATCGACGGCATCGCGCGCCAGCTGAACGTGTCACCGACGCCGGTGCGCGAGGCTCTGGCGAGACTGGAGTCGGAGGGTCTGGTCGTCAAGCGGGCACTCAAGGGATACACCGCCGCACCGCTGCTCGACAGCGAAGGGCTGCGGCAGCTGTTCGAGATGCGCCGCCTGATGGAGCCGTACGCTACGCGCAACGCCGTCGGCGAACTGACGCCGGCCACCCTCGACGAGCTCGAAGAGCTCTGCGAGGAGATGCACCGCAGTGGCGCCGCCGCCCAGAGCGGAGAAGATCGGTTCAACGACTACAAGGACTTCGCCGATCAAGACGCGGCCTTCCACCGCATCATCGCCGAGCACTCGGGCAACCTGTTGCTCTCGGATGCGATCGCGCGCCTGCGCTCGCACATGCACCAGTACCGCATCTACTTCAAGCACGGCGTGGTCGACGAGACCTCCGGTGAGCACGAGGCCGTTCTCGAAGCGCTGCGGGCCGGGGATGCCGAAGCGGCCGAGCAGGCGATGCTCGATCACATCACCAAGTCGTACCACCGCATCTCTGCGAGCCTCGAAGGCTAAGACGCGAGCCGGCCGCCGACCTGCGCAGGCGCCGGAGCCTCGACCCCGACATTCGGCTCGTCTTCGCCGGCGCCGATGGATGCCCAGACCTCGTCGAGCGAGAGCCCGAGAACGGTCGTGATCGCCGCGATGGTGGCGAACGACGGCGTGGCTACGCGCCCGGTCTCGATCTTGCGCAGGGTCTCCGGCGAGATGCCGGCGGTCAGGGCCACCTCGACCATCGAGCGCTCGCGGCGCGCTTGACGCAGGAGGGCGCCCAGGCGCTCTCCGCGCTCGACATCGACGGGTGACAGCGGCAATCGAACCATGACACCCATCGTAGCGGGATACTATTACCGGTATAACTATCCCGCTGTCTTGTGAAGGTGCTCTCTATGATCGAAATTCTCGGACCCGCCGAACTGCGTCGCGCGCACGCCAGTGGAGCGTTCGTCGGCGACACGCTACGCAGGCTGCGAGAACGCACTGTGGTCGGCACGAACCTGCTCGAGATCGACGGCTGGGCGGCGAGCATGATCGCCGAGGCGGGCGCGGTCTCCTGCTACGTCGACTACGCGCCCTCTTTCGGGAGCGGACCGTTCCGGCACGTGATCTGCACGTCGGTCAACGACGCGGTGCTGCACGGCCTTCCTCATGACTACGCGTTGCGCAACGGCGACCTCCTCACCCTCGACTTCGCCGCATCCCTCGACGGCATCGTCACCGACGCCGCGATCAGCTTCATCGTGGGAGACCGGGCGGACGACGAAGACGCCCGCATGATCGACGCCACGCGAAGGGCGCTCGCCGCCGGCATCGCGGCCGCCGTTCCCGGCGCCAGAACCGGCGACATCTCGCACGCGATCGGCTCGGTGCTCGCCGGCTCCGGCTACCCCATCAACACGGAGTTCGGCGGACACGGCGTCGGCTCGACCATGCATCAAGACCCGCACATCTCGAACACCGGCCGTGCGGGCCGCGGCTTCGTGCTGCGCCCCGGCCTCCTGCTCGCGCTCGAGCCCTGGGTCATGGCCGACACGGCAGAACTCGTCACCGACAGCGACGGCTGGACCCTCCGCAGCGCGACCGGCGCTCGCACCGCCCACACCGAGCACACCATCGCCATCACAGCCGACGGGCCGGTCATCCTCACCGAATAGTGGAAGCATCGCCCCCGCGCTGGTCATAGCCACCTATATCCAATAGGATGTTGGTTGCGGGATGCCCCGCGACGATGAAGTGGAAGGGCAGCGAGTGAGCAACGTCACCGGCTTCGAGACACTGGATGTGCGGTTCGAGACATCGGCGATGCTCGACGGTTCCGACGCGATGAACCCCGACCCCGACTACTCGGCGGCCTATCTCCGAGTGACGACGGATGCGCCCGACGGCCTCGAAGGGCACTCCTTCGTGTTCACGATCGGCCGTGGCAACGACGTACAGGTGGCTGCGATCGAGGCGGTCGCGCACCGGGTGATGGGCCGCGACGTAGAGGAGATCCTCGCCGACCTCGGCAGCTTCTGGCGGGAGTTCGTCTACGACTCGCAGTTGCGCTGGCTCGGGCCGGAGAAGGGCGTCATGCACATGGCCATCGGCGCCGTGGTCAACGCCTTCTGGGATCTCAAAGCCAAGCGCGCGGGTCTGCCGCTCTGGCAGCTGCTCGCGCGCATGACACCCGAACAGCTGGTCGACCTCGTCGACTTCCGGTACCTCAGCGACGCCATGACCAGGCAAGACGCCCTCGACATCCTTCGCGCCGCCGAGCCCGGCCGCGCCGAGCGCGAGGCGACCTTGCTTGCGGGCGGGTACCCGGCGTACACGACCACCCCGGGCTGGCTGGGCTACTCCGACGACAAGCTGCGCAGACTCGCTCGCGAGGCCGTCGACGATGGCTTCGAGCAGATCAAGCTGAAAGTCGGCGACCGGCTCGAAGACGATGTGCGCAGGATGCGCATCGCGCGCGACACCGTCGGCCCCCGCATCCGCATCGCCATCGACGCCAACCAGCGCTGGGACCGCGATCAGGCGATCGAGTGGATCCGTGCGCTCGAGCAGTTCGACCTCGCGTGGGTGGAGGAACCGACCAGTCCCGACGACGTGCTCGCCCACGCGGCCATCGCTCGCGCGGTCGCGCCGGTGCGCATCGCCACCGGGGAGCACGGGATGAACCGTGTGCTGTTCAAGCAGCTGCTGCAGGCGAACGCCGCCGCCGTCGTGCAGATCGACTCAACCCGCGTCGCCGGGGTCAACGAGAACATCGCGATCCTGCTGCTCGCGGCGAAGTTCGGCATCCCCGTCTGCCCGCACGCCGGCGGCGTCGGCCTGTGCGAGGCCGTGCAGCACTTCTCGATGTTCGACTTCGTGGCCGTCTCCGGCACGGAAGAGGGCCGCATGATCGAGTACACCAAGCACCTCCACGAGCATTTCGTGGCTCCGGTCACCGTGCAGGGCGGCCGGTACCGCGCGCCGCTCACCCCGGGCGCGGGCATGGAGATGCTGCCCGCATCCCTCGCCGCCCACGAGTTCGCAGCCGCCCTCCTGAAGTAGCCCGCGCGCCGCGCCCCCGCCCGCGCCCGCGCGCCGCAACCGCGCGCCGAGGGGCGAGTTCTTGCGGGCTGGAGACGTGCTCCGCTCGCAACAACTCGCCCCTCGCGCGCTAGTGCTGCGGGCGTGCCCGCAGGGTGTGCATGCCGCCGTCGACGGCCATGATGACGCCGTTGGTGCTGCCGGAGGTCGGCGACGCCAGGTAGGCCACCGCCTCCGCGACCTCCTGCGGCTGCACGAGACGGCCGCTCGGCTGGCGCGCCTCCAGTGCGGCGCGCTCCGCCCCCGGGTCGGCGGCGCTGTCGAGCAGCCTGCCGACCCACGGGGTGTCCGCCGTGCCCGGCGCGACCGCGTTCACCCGGATGCCGTAGGGCAGGCAGTCGGTCGCAATCGCGAGCGTCATGGCCGAGATCGCGCCCTTCGACGCCGAGTAGAGGGCGCGCTGGGGGAGTCCCGTCCACGCCGCGATCGAGCTCGTGAGCACGATGGCAGCGGAATCCGACGCCTTCAGATGCGGCATGGCGTGACGGATGGTGCGGGCCGACCCGATGACGTTGACGTTCAGCACCCGCATCCATTCGTCGTCGTCGTTCGCCTCGATGTCGCCCTGCGCGCCGATGCCCGCGTTGGCGACGACCACATCCAGGCCCCCGGCGTCAGCCACAACGGCTGCGATCGCGGCGCGCACGCTCTCGTCGTCGCCGATGTCGCAGCGGATGCCCGTGTGCGGCGCTGCGACCGCATCCGCGTCGAGATCGAGACAGAAGACGCGGGCGCCGCGCGCGTTCAGCTCGTCGGCGATGGCCTTGCCCAGGCCGGATGCCCCACCTGTGACGGCGGCGACGAGCCCTTCGAAATTGCGGGTCATGCGAATCCCTTCGTGTGCTGGCCGGTCACCTGGTGGCGGCGCGGACGACGGAGCGCTGCTCGCCGAGACCGTCGATGCCGAGTTCGACGACATCGCCGGCGGCAAGGTACGGGAACCGGCCGGAGAGCGCCACGCCCTCCGGCGTGCCGGTGTTGATGAGGTCGCCGGGCTCGAGCACGGTGAACTGGCTCAGGCGGTGAACGATCTCGGCGACGCTGAAGACGAGGTCGCTGGTGGTCGAGTCCTGCCGGGGCTGCTCGTTCACGGTCGAGCGCAGGCCGAGGCCCGAGCCGTCGCCCACCTCGGCGGTCGGAACCAGCCACGGGCCGAGAGGGTTGAACGTCTCGAAGCTCTTGCCCTTGCTCCATTGGCCGCCCGAGCGTTCGAGCTGGTATTCACGCTCCGAGACGTCGTTCGCCACGGTGAAACCGGCGATGTGCGCCAGTGCCTCGTCGGGCGAGGAGAGGTAGCGCGCGCGTTTCCCGATGACGGCGGCGAGCTCGACCTCCCAGTCGGTCTTCACCGATCCGGGCGGCAGCAGGATGTCGTCGTTCGGGCCGACCACTGTGTTCGGGTGCTTGTAGAACACGACGACGTCTTTCGGCGGCTCGGAGCCGGATTCGCGCGCGTGGGCGGCGTAGTTCATGCCGATGCAGATCACCGCGGAGGGTCGGGCGATGGGGGCGCCGACGCGCATCCCGCCGCCATCGAACTCGGGAAGCTCGCCCGCGGCGATGGCCGCAGCCGCCCGGGCCAGACCGTCGGAGGCGAAGAACGCTCCATCGAGATCGTCGGTCAGCGGCCGCAGATCCCAGGTGCTGCCGTCGTCTCCGCCGGCGACCGGGATCTCTGCTCCTGGTTCGCCGAGTCGCATGAATCGCATCGAGGGTCCTTTCGCTCGTACGGAGAGCCTATTACTATTTCCTATAGCATTCCAAGGAATGGTGCCCATGAGGGCCGCTCCGATCCCGATCCTAAGGAGAAGCATGCGCGTCGCACTGCACTCGGTGTTGCGAGAAGGCCACGAAACCGGGTATCTGGATGCGCACGCCGCCGTTCCCGACGACCTCGTCGCGTCGTTCGAACGGCTCGGCATCCACGACTGGAGCATCTGGCGCAGCGGGCGCGACCTGTTCCACCTGGTCGAGTGCGACGACTTCGTTGCTGCGATGGATGCGCTCGACACCGATCCCGCGAACGAACGCTGGCAGGCGTTCATCGGCCCCTTCGTCGACCACTTCGTCACCAGCGCCGACGGCCATGCCGGGATGCCCCTCGACAGCGTCTGGACCCTGCAGTCGCAACGCCGTGGCTCGGCCCGCGCATCCTGAGCCATTTCTGAGTGCGCCCCGTGCGGGGGTGGAACGCATGTGTTCACAACTTGACTACAACATCGGGATATTGCACTCTTATCGCTATGACCGCCATTTCGGGTTCTCCCGTTCGCGGCGCACGCAATCCCGGGTCGCAAGGCGCGTTGAGGCACTTGAACCAGGAACGGCTCTTCGAGTTCCTCCTGGCCAACGGCCCATCGACCCAGGCTGAGCTGGCGCGCGGAACGGGGCTCTCCACCGCCACCGTCTCCAACATCGTGCGAGACATGGCGGCGAAGGGCGTGGTCGAGACCTCGCCCGTGAACAGTTCGGGCCGTCGAGCCCTGCTGGTCCGGCTGACAGACACGGGAGACATCGCGGTCGGGGTCGATTTCGGTCGACGGCACGTGAGGATCGTGCTGGCGACGCTCGGCTACGAGGTGCTGGCCGAAGAGTCGCTGGCCCTGCCGCTGGGGTACGTCGTGGTGGAGAGCCTGAACGCCGCTTCGGCGCTGCTCGACCGCCTGCTGGAGGCCAACGGTTTCGAGCGCCAGTCGGTGCTCGCGGTGGGCGTCGGGGTGCCGGGGCCGATCGACCGGCGCACCGGAACCGTGCTGCAGGGCGCGATCCTGCCCGAGTGGGTCGGTGTCAACCTGCGCGACCTCGAGAGCGCCTTCCACTTCCCGATCGTCGTCGACAACGACGCGAATCTCGGCGCGCTCGCCGAAGTGACCTGGGGGGCCAACCGCGGCACCCGCAACCTCATGTTCGTGAAGATCGGCTCCGGCATCGGGGCGGGGCTCATCCTCAACGGCCAGCCCTACTACGGCCACCTCGGCATCACGGGGGAGCTCGGCCACACCCCGGTCGTCGAGCACGGCATCATCTGCCGTTGCGGCAACCGCGGCTGCCTCGAGACCGTCGCCTCCACGACCGTCATGCTCGAGTCGCTGAACCGCGGGACCGACGAGACGGTCACCACGGCCGACATCGTCACCGGCGGTCTCGGCCGCGACCCGGCGACGCTGCGGGTGGTCGGGGATGCGGGCGCGGCGATCGGCAAGGCCATCGCCAACATCGCGAACATCATCAACCCCGAGATCGTGCTGATCGGCGGCCCGCTCGCCGGTTTGGGGGATGCGCTGCTCGACCCGATCCAGCACGGCATCCGCCAGAACGCCATTCCCGCGATCGGCGAGACCACGACCCTGCGGATGTCGTCGCTCGGCGACCGCGCCGAATCCCTGGGCGCCGCTGCGCTCGTGATCCAGAGTTCCATCGCCGCCCACGACTGACGGTGAGGGCACCGAAGCCCGTCAAGTCGTTATCAGGTCGTTGTGTTCACTATTTGACGCCAAGACCGCACGTAGCGTTTACTACTTAGGCAGATAGATAGTTCGAAGCAGAGCAATACGTAAGGAGCGACGATGTCGTCGAACGCAGTCATCCTGGAGATGCGCGCGATCACCAAGGAGTTCCCTGGGGTCAAGGCGCTCGAGGATGTCTCCCTCACCGTCCGAGCCGACGAGATCCACGCGATCTGCGGCGAGAACGGTGCAGGAAAGTCCACCCTGATGAAAGTCCTCTCGGGTGTCTACCCCTATGGCACATACACCGGTGACATCGTCTACCAGGGCGAGGTGATGCGGTTCAAGGACATCCGCTCCAGCGAGCGGGCCGGAATCGTCATCATCCACCAGGAGCTGGCGCTCATCCCCGAGCTCTCGATCACCGAGAACATCTTCCTCGGCAATGAGCCCGCCCGTGGCGGCGTCATCAACTGGCAGGAGGCGAAGACTCGCGCGACCGAGCTGCTCGCCCGGGTCGGCCTGGCCGATGACCCGGACACCCCGATCAAGAACATCGGTGTCGGCAAGCAGCAGCTGGTCGAGATCGCCAAGGCGCTCAACAAGGACGTCAAGCTCCTCATCCTCGACGAGCCCACCGCCGCACTGAACGAGGCCGAGTCGAGCCACCTGCTCGACCTGATCCTCGGGCTGAAGAGCAAGGGCATCAGCTCGATCATGATCTCCCACAAGCTCAACGAGATCGAGCGCGTCGCCGACCAGATCACCATCATCCGCGACGGCCGCACCATCGAGACGCTCGACGTGAAGGCCGACGGCGTCGACGAAGACCGCATCATCCGCGGGATGGTCGGCCGCACGCTCGAGAGCCGCTTCCCCGAACACACCCCGAACATCGGCGAGACGTTCTTCGAGGTCAAGAACTGGGTGGTTCAGCACCCGCAGGTTCCCGACCGTCTCGTGGTCAAGAACTCCAGCTTCTTCGTGCGCCGCGGCGAGATCGTCGGTTTCGCCGGCCTCATGGGCGCCGGCCGCACCGAGCTCGCGATGAGCGTCTTCGGGCGCTCGTACGGCAACTTCATCTCCGGCGAGCTCTACAAAGACGGCAAAGAGATCCAGGTGCGCAACGTCAGCGACGCCATCGACGAGGGCATGGCTTACGTGAGCGAAGACCGCAAGGTGCTCGGGCTGAACCTGCTCGACGACATCAAGCAGTCGATCGTCTCGGCGAAGCTCAAGAAGATCGCCAAGCTCAACGTCGTCAACGACGAAGAGGAGTACGCGGTCGCTGAGCAGTACCGCAAGAGCCTGCGCATCAAGACCCCCGATGTCGACCGCGGTGTCAGCACCCTCTCCGGTGGAAACCAGCAGAAGGTCGTGCTGGCCAAGTGGATGTTCACCGACCCCGACCTGCTCATCCTCGATGAGCCCACCCGCGGCATCGACGTCGGCGCGAAGTACGAGATCTACGGCATCATCCAGGCGCTCGCCGCGCAGGGCAAGGGCGTCATCGTGATCTCCTCCGAACTGCCCGAGCTCCTCGGCATCTCCGACCGGATCTACACGATCTTCGAGGGTCAGATCACCAACGAACTGCCCGCGTCCGAAGCCGACCCCGAGACACTCCTGAAAAGCATGACATCCGCCCAGAAGAGGCCCGTTACGAAGGGTACAGCCCGATAATGACCACACAGATCCCCGAAAAGAAGAAGTCCGGAGGTATCCGCGACCTCGGAAAGATGTTCGGCGGCGGCCAGTCGACCGGACGCCAGTTCGGCATCCTCGGCGCGCTGGTCGTCATCATCATCTTCTTCGAGATCCTGACCGGCGGTAAGACGCTCGAGCCGGTCAACCTCATCAACATGGTGAACCAGAACGCCTACGTTCTGATCCTCGCCATCGGCATGGTGATGGTCATCATCGCCGGCCACATCGACCTGTCGGTCGGCTCTGTGGCGGCTGTGGTGGGCATCATCGTCGCGAAGTCGATGCAGGACTGGAACCTCCCCTGGCCGCTCGCGATCATCCTCGGCCTCGTGGTCGGCGTGATCATCGGAGCCTGGCAGGGCTGGTGGGTCGCCTACGTCGGGGTCCCGGCGTTCATCGTCACCCTGGCGGGCATGCTCATCTTCCGTGGCCTGAACCAGGCGATCGGAAACGCGAACACCATCCCGGTGCCCGACGGCTTCACCTACATCGGTGGTGGCTTCCTCCCTGACTGGGGCCCCGACTTCGGCTACAACAACTCGACGTTGCTGCTGGGGCTGCTCATCGCGATCGTCATCGCGATCTCCGAATGGCGCAAGCGCCGCACACAGACCAAGATGGGCTCCGAGAAGGCGCCCCTGTGGGTCAGCGTGTTCAAGGTGGTCGTGCTGGATGCTGTCGTCATCTACGCCGCGTTCCTGTTCGCCGGCGGTCGCATCGGCACGAGCTTCCCGGTGTCGGGCATCATCCTCGGCATCCTCGTGGTCGTGTACTCGTTCGTGACCCGCAGCACGATCTTCGGCCGTCACATCTACGCGGTCGGCGGCAACTGGCACGCAGCAGAGCTCTCCGGCGTCAAGATCAAGCGCATCAACTTCTTCGTCATGATGAACATGTCGGTGCTCGCGGCTCTCGCCGGCATGGTCTCGGTGGCCCGCTCGATCTCCTCCGGCCCGCAGGACGGCCTCGGCTGGGAGCTCGACGCCATCGCCGCCGTCTTCATCGGTGGCGCAGCGGTCTCCGGTGGTATCGGAACCGTCGCCGGCTCCATCATCGGTGGTCTCGTCATCGCCGTGCTGAACAACGGCCTGCAGCTCCTCAGCGTCACGTCCGACCGTGTGCAGATCATCAAGGGCCTCGTGCTCCTGGCGGCCGTCGGCATCGACGTCTACAGCAAGCGCCGGGGAGGCGCGTCGTTGATCGGCAGATTCGGTCGCAAAGACAAGTCGGACGACGCGGCCGGCGCCGACCAGCCCGCCGTGGTTCCCTCGGCGGACGAGCCCGAGGCGAGCTCCCGTTCGCTCTCTTCCTGAAGTTTTTCCCGAAGAAACACCTGTAGTACTCCCTGCACCATCCAAAAAGAGAAAGTGAAAGTACACATGCGCAAAATCGCAATCGCGACAGTAGCCGTCGCTGCTGCCGCCGCGCTGGCCCTGTCGGGCTGCTCCAGCCGCGGATCGGGCAGCGATGCCTCGGCCGCTGCGGGCTTCGACAAGGGCGCGACCATCGGCGTCGCCCTTCCGACCAAGACGTCGGAGAACTGGGTTCTCGCCGGTGACCTGTTCACCAACGGGCTCAAGGATGCCGGCTTCAAGCCCGACGTTCAGTACGCGGGTGCTTCCGGCGCTGTCGCCGACCAGCAGAGCCAGATCCAGTCGATGATCACCAACGGCGCCAAGGTCGTCATCATCGGTGCCGTCGACGGTGGACAGCTTGCGGCTCAGGCCAAGGCTGCTCACGACGCCGGCGCCACCGTCATCGCCTACGACCGCCTGATCCTCAACTCGCCGAACGTCGACTACTACGTCGCGTACGACAACGAGAAGGTCGGCGAACTGCAGGGTCAGGCCCTGCTCGACGGCATGGCCAAGCGCTTCCCGGGCAAGAAGAACTACAACATCGAGCTGTTCTCGGGTTCGCCCGACGACGCGAACTCGAAGGTCTTCTTCGACGGCGCCATGAAGATCCTGCAGCCGAAGATCGACGACGGCACCCTCAAGGTCGTCTCCGGTCAGACGGAGATCAAGCAGACCGCTACCCAGGGCTGGCTGCCGGCGAACGCGCAGACCCGCATGGACACCCTGCTCGCCGCGAACTACGGTTCGACCGAGCTGGATGGCGTTCTGTCGCCGAACGACACCCTCGCTCGCGCCATCATCACCTCGGTGCAGGGTGCTGGCAAGCCGGTCCCGGTCGTCACCGGCCAGGACTCGGAGCCGGAGTCGGTCAAGTCGATCATGGCGGGTATCCAGTACTCCACGATCAACAAGGACACCCGCAACCTCGTCAAGCAGGCCATCGCCATGGTGAAGGACCTGCAGCAGGGCAAGAAGCCTGAGACGAACGACGACAAGTCGTACGACAACGGCAAGAAGGTCGTTCCGGCCTTCCTGCTGAAGCCGGTCATCGTCACCAAGGAGAACGCGGCCGAGGCTTACGCCAACGACCCGTCCCTGGAGCCGCTGACCAAGTAGTCGCAGCACCAGAACAGAAAGGGCCGGACCTCGTGAAGAGGTCCGGCCCTTTCTTTGTTCCCCCTGGGTTCCCCCGGTGTCCCCTGTGCCCCCGGCTCAAGGTCTCGTACCAAACGTACGGTTATCGTCTGTGGGCCGGCATCAGGGGTGGCACGGATCTTTGTGGCCGTGCAGCCTCGCATGTCAGGTCGGGTCGGGTCAGGTCGGGTCGGGGATCGACCGCATGAGCTTCTGCACGTGTCGGTCGATGAGATCGGCGGCGGCCCGGCCGTCTTGCCTCCCCAGCGCCACGGTGAACTCGTCTACGAAAGTGCACATGTCGTCGAACACGGGCCTTCCCACCAGCTTGCGCGCGAGACGGTGCACCTGAGGTAGCACGTTCGTCAGGGTGCGGAGCCGAACGGGGTTGCCGTCGACCAGAACGCAGGTGGTCACCAGGTGCTCGAGGCCGCCGACGACCTGGGACACGTCCTGGTCCGTCGTCGACCTGACGAGGTCGTTCGCGATCTCGGCGACGATGGCGATGTCTTCTGGTTCCCAGCTCGCGAGGCTGCGACGCACGGCGCCCGACCAGAGGTCGGCGGCGACCTCGACCGCGCCTTTGACGCCGACGACGTCGAACGGAGCGACTCGCGTGAACCTGTTCCTTTCCATTTCGACGAGGCCCTGCGCCATCAGCCGTTCGAGGGCGTGACGGATGGGCGTGCGCGAGATTCCGAGCCACGCGACCAGGTCGGGGTCTCGGAGGCGTTCACCGGGGGCGAGGGTTCCGTCGAGAATGGCTGCCTCAATGCGCGAGTACGCCTCGTCGGACAGCGACACCCTCGTCACGTGGTCTGTGGGCATGGGCATGGCGGAACCTCCGGGCGCTGTCAAGTATGTTGGTACATCGATGCTAAACTTTATGTATATTACACCCGGTATGGGCTGAGTGAGAAGGAAGAGCATGATCGTCGACGTTGATTCACCGCTCGCGAGCATCACCCCACAAGGCGTCGACCGACGGCTGCTTCGCAACGACGTCTACGAGTTGCTGCTCGAGCGCATCCTCCGCGGTGACCTGAAGCCGGGCACAAGACTCAAAGACACCGAGCTGACAGCGTGGCTCCTCGTCTCCAGAACTCCCGTGCGCGAGGCGCTGAGCCGGCTCTCCGCCATCGGGCTGGTGGCGACGGCACCGAACCGGTACACGCTCGTCGCGCGTCTGGACAGCACCGAGATCGCGTCGATCGCGCACATCCTCCGGCTGCTCTATCAGGGAGCGCTGGCCGACGCCCTCGACACCATGTCCGTCGAAGTGGAACTGGAACTCGACCTGCTCGCGGGAAGGCTCGAACGCGACCCGCAGACCAACCCCGTCGATGTGTTGCGCCGTGTGCTCACCCTGATGCTGTCGATGCTGCCGAATCGCGTGCTGGCCGACACGATCGAGGCGCTTCAGCTGCGGGTGTTCCGCTACCTCTATCTCGCCGACAGTGCGGCAGGGCAGGTCGCCGGCGCCCAGCGGGTCGCCGGGCTGGCGCGCACCATCGCGGTGGACGGCGCGCGAGCGGGCGGCGAGATCCTCGAGATGCTGCACGAGATCGGCGCATCCGCAGAAGAATCGGCCACCGCCTCCGATCACACGCCCCGCCGATAGCCGAGCGAGTCCTTCAGGCGGAGGCTCCGCTGCGGCGGCGGAGGGCGGCGCGGTAGAACCGCACCATCTCGGCGGCCGGGGGCCGCTCGCTCGCCATGGTGGCCGAATCCACCCGTTTGGCGGCACGATGGTGACGCCACGACTCGTCGGCGCAGCGATGGTCCCAGCCCGCGGCTGCCGCAGCCTCCAGGGTGCGGCACCAGCCGATCAGCTCCCGGTCTTCCGATCGACCAGCCCAGGTGACGATGCGGAACCAGATCTCTGGCTTGTTCGGATCGCCGAACGCGAACAGCCGCACCACTCCGTACGGCTGGCCTGTCTTGCCTTGACGGAGCACCCATTCGCTGGCCTGCGCGTTGATGACAGGATGCCACTGGGCCACTGCTCTCCTTCTCTGGTGGTCGGCAGCCCGGCCCGCTGCAGTGACAGAGTATGAAAGGCCCCCGACATCGCGGGTGGGCGATCGGTCAGGTGAAGAGGCGGATGAGCGCGGCCACGACGGCCGCCACCGGCACCACCACGATGAACGGCACCCGGAGGGCGTAGAGACCGGCGGCGATGGCGATGGCCGGGATGCGTGCGTCGAGCTGCAGCCCCTGGCCGGCGCCGACGGTCTGAACGCAGATGAGGGCGGCGAGCAACGCGGCCGTCAGCAGGTCGCTCACGCGGGCCACGGTCGGGTGGTCCAGGGCTTTCGGCGGCACGAGCCAACCGACGACCTTGAGCGCGAGCACCGCGATGGAGGCCAGCAGGATGATGTTCCAGGTGCTCACGGCTCGACCTCCCGCTCCATCGGCACGGCTTCGGGGTGCGGCGGATCGTCGCGCCGGCCGAAGAGGTTCAGCACGCCGACGACGATCGCGACGGCCGCCGCGGCGAGCACCGGCAGCCCAGGGGTGAGAAACGGCGTGAGCAGCGTGGCCACGAACCCGGCCGCAACAGCGACCGCTTGCGTCTGACGCGCCTTCAGCCTCGGCCAGAGGAGGCCGAGGAAGGCGGCAGCGGCAGCGGCATCCAGACCGTACGCCTTCACATCGCCGATCAGGTTGCCGAGCAGCGCGCCGGCCAGGGTGGTGAGGTTCCAGCCGACGTAGACGACCAGCCCGGTCGTCCAGAAGCCGACGCGTTGCGCGCCCGGCTCCAGCTGGGCCGTCGCCACCGCCGTCGATTCGTCGATGGTGAGCTGCGCGGCAGCCGCCCGGCGCCAGAATCCTCGACCCACCACCCGCGACATCCGCAGGGCGTAGAACGAGTTGCGCACGCCGAGAAGTGCCGCGCCCGCGATGGCCGTGCCGCCGCTGGCCGCGCCCCCCGAGGCCAGCACGCCGATGAGGGCGAACTGGGAGCCG
This sequence comes from Leifsonia sp. NPDC058292, assembly GCF_042880955.1. Taxonomy (NCBI): domain Bacteria; kingdom Bacillati; phylum Actinomycetota; class Actinomycetes; order Micrococcales; family Microbacteriaceae; genus Leifsonia; species Leifsonia sp. NPDC058292. The sequence continues at coordinate 164,494 of NZ_JBHVYL010000002.1, read as the reverse complement.
CCGCTGAACATGACGAGGCTCAGTACGCACGTCTGCCAGACGTCGAGACCGGAGGCCGTCGACAGTGCCCCGAACGAGATGCCGTAGGCCGCCGTGGCGACGCCGACCGCCCAGCCGGAGCGGGCGGCGGCGCGCTCCCCGGCGGTTCTGCTCATCCGATCATCCTCGACGCCCGCGCCCGAACGGCGCAAGTCGTCAGGCGAACAGTCGGTCGACGAGGCCTTCGGCGGTGTCGTCGGTGAGGGTCCAGGGCTGGAAGATCACGCGGTAGATGATGGGGGCGATCACGACGTCGACGATGTCTTCGGCCGTGATGCCGACGGCTCCCGCCCGGTCGACGAACATCGAGGCCTCGAGCCGCCGGTTGCGCAGGCAGTCCGACTGACGGTCGCCGGCGTTCGAAGCGCCGCCGCGGAGGAGGGCCGCGTTGACGGGCTTGCGATAGTGGGTGACGATCTCGCGCGCCCACTCGGTGAGGTCGCCCTGGAGGGTGCCGCTGGCCGGGAGGGGTCGCTCGGGGTCGAGACGGTATGTGGCGATGTCGTTGAGGAGCGTGGGCAGGTCTCCCCAGCGCCGGTAGATGCTCGTGGGATTGACGCCGGCGCGCTCGGCCACCATGGGCACGGTGACGCGATCGCTGCCGCGTTCTTTGACGAGCTCTTCGACGGCGGTGCGAACGTTGTGGATGACTGCGGCGCTCCGCCCACCCGTCCTCTTCGACGGAGTGGTTGTTGTTTCCATGCGTCTAGCTTAAAGCAAAAATTGTTGCTTTTGAAGAGCAGGAGGTCTAGCATCGCTAAAGCAATCATTTTTGCTTTAGGAGACCTGATGTCCACACTCGAAGAAACCGACTCGCTCCCCGCCGTGATCACCCGGCCGCGACGCACACTGCGCCCGCTCCCCGCCTTCGTCGGCGCTGCCATCGCATTCGTCGCCGTCTCGTTCTCGGTCGGCGCGCCGAGCCCGCTCTTCGTGCTCTACCAGCGCGAGTGGGGCTTCGCCGACTGGATGCTGACCGTCGCGTTCGCGATCTACGCGATCACGCTGCTCGTCACACTGCTCGTCGCCGGTTCGCTCTCCGACCACATCGGTCGCCGCCCCGTGCTCATCGGGGCGCTCGCCCTCGAAGCGGCGGCGATGCTCTTGTTCCTCTTCGCCTCCGACATCGGCTGGATCGTCGTCGCCCGCGCCGTGCAGGGTATCGGCACGGGAGCCGCGATGGCCACATTCAGCGCCTCTCTCGTGGAGCTCGCTCCGGAACGGCACAAGAAGCTCGGCGCTGTCATCGGCAGCACGGCCCCGCTCGGTGGCATCGCACTCGGCGCCATCGTCACCGGTCTCGTGGTGCAGGTCGCCGCCCAGCCGACGGTCTGGGTCTTCTCAGCGCTCGTGCTCATCTTCGCGGCCGGCGTGTTCGTCGTCGCAGGATCACGGGAGACCGTCACGCGCCGCCCCGGTGCCGTGCGCTCGCTCGTCCCGAGGCTGCTGGTTCCCCCGGCGGCCCGCCGCGAATTCGTCGGCGCGCTGCCGTTGTTGGTCGCGTCCTGGATGCTCTCTGGGCTTTTCATCGGCCTCGCGCCGTCGATCGTTCGCGGCGTGTTCCACGTCGAGAGCGGGCTCGTCAACGGAACGGTCGTCGGGCTCGCACCGGCGATCGGCGCGGTCGCCGGGCTCGTGCTCAGCCGCTTTCCGGCACGGGTGTCGACGATCTGGGGGCTGGCGGTCGTGATCGTCGGCGTCGGCCTCACGGTGCTGTCGGTCACGCAGGGGATGCTGTGGCTGCTGTTCGCCGCATCCTTCGTGGGAGGCGCGGGATTCGGCGCAGCGTTCTCAGCGACCATGCGCATCCTCGCGCCCTTGGCTCCCGCCCATCAGCGCGCAGAGATGTTCGCCGGGGTCTACCTGGTGAGCTACCTCGCCTACGGCGTTCCTGCGCTGGCCGCGGGCGAGCTCATCGGGGTGATCGGGCTCACGTCGACGGTCGTCTGGTACGCGACGGCGATCGCTCTGGTCGCCGCCGCCGCGATCGTCGCTCAGCTGATGCTGGTCAGACCACGTCGATGAGAGCCTTGCCGACCAGCCCGTTCTCCACCGCGTCGTGGGCGGCGGCGGTGTCGGCCAGACCGAAGCGGGTGATCGGCAGCCCGTGCTCCGAACCGACGGGAAGAGCCCCGTCGGCGACGGCGGCTGCGACGGCTCGCACGGCGGCATCCTTCACATCGGCCGGCGTCGTGTAGGTGAGCACGAACTGGTACCGCAGGTTCTTGGTCATGCTCGGTCGCACCGGGACCTCCAGCTCGGCGGGCGAGTCGGCGTAGATCGCTATGGTCGCGTCGTTGGCGGTGACCTTCGTGTTCAGGTCCGTGTTCGCACCGGGATTCACCTCGACCACGATGTCGACGCCGCGCGGCGCCAGCGCGCCGACGGCCTGGGCGACATCCTCGTCGCGGTAGTTCACCACGTGATGCGCGCCGGCGGCCTCGGCGAGGAGGGCCTTGTCGTGGCTGCTGACCGTTGAGACGACGGTGGCCCCGGCCCAGACGGCGAGCTGGATGGCGGCGTGGCCGACAGCGCCGGCCCCGCCCGCCACGAGAACGGTGCGTCCGTCGAGGGTTCCCGGCGCGAGCTGCCGCGGCGCGTAGTCGTACGACGTCAGGGCTCGGTGGGCGGTGAGCGCGGGGATGCCGAGGGACGCGCCCACGTCGAAGCCGACGTCGTCGGGCAGCTTCACGGCCTGCCGGGCCGGCACGACGGTGAGCTCCTGGGCGGTGCCGTCCTGACGCTTGTACGCCGCATCCCACACCCAGACCCGGTCGCCGACGCTGAGGCCATCGACACCGTCGCCGACCTCGTCGACCACCCCGGCGCCGTCCTGGTTCGGAACCTGCGGACGGGGGAGCGCCGCGCCGTCGCCGGAGCCGCGCCTCGCCTTCCAGTCCGTCGGGTTGACGCCGGAGACATGGATGCGCACGCGCACCTCTCCGGGGCCGGCGTGCGGCTCCTCGCGCTCGCCGAGCGCAAGCACATCAGACGAACCTGTGGACGAGTAGCTGACAGCCTTCATGCCCCCAGCCAACCACTCCCCGCGTCGATGTGTTCCACGAGAGGTGCCGAGTGTGCGCCATCCACCGGGAATGGGCGACATTTCGCGACTCTCGCGGATTGGGGTTGGGGAGGGGGAGCCGGGGTCAGCCGGTGGCGCAGCCGCCGGAGCCGATGGGCGCGGAGCCGACCGAGTTCAGCACGGGGCGCAGTTCGTTGAGAGTGAGCGCGTATCCCGTGTCGGGGTCGACGCTGGAGCGGGCGAAGACGATGCCGACCACGTCGCCGTCGGTGTCGAGCAGCGGGCCGCCCGAGTTGCCCGGCCGCACCGACCCGCGCAGCGAGTAGATGTCGCGGTCGACGGTTCCGCTCTGGTAGATGTCGGTGCCGCGGGCCGTGACCCTGTCGCGCACTCGCTCGGGGCTGATCGTGAACGGACCGTTGCCGGGGTAGCCGGCGGCGTAGGTCGGAGCGCCCGAGGTCACATCGTCGCCGATGTCGAGGGCGGGGGCCGAGAGGTCGGTGACGTCGAGCACGGCCAGATCGCGCTCGGGGTCGAAGGCGATGAGCGTGGCGCGCACAACGTGGCCGGAGCCGGACTCGCGCACGGCGATGGCGGAGGCGCCGGCGACCACGTGCGCGTTGGTGACGACCCGTCCGCGCTGCACGACCCAGCCGCTGCCCTCGGAGTCGACGCCGCACTCGGGCTTGGAGGCGAGCACCGTCACCACAGATCTCTGCGCGTCATTGACGGCGGCGGGCACCGTCGGGTCGGGCGGCTGAACCGTTTTGATCGACTCGTCGCCCTCGAACACCTTCGGCAGCCCGGCGCCCGCGAGTGCGTCGTCGACCGCTCCCAGCACCGTCGACGACGGGATGGGCGCGATGGCCTCGAGGGTGGCGACGACGCGGGATGAGCTCGCCGCCTGCACGAACGTCGCCAGATTGGTGGCGAAGGCGAACCCGGCGAGCAGCCAGACGACCACGGCCCACGTGAGCAGGCCGAGCGCACCGCCGACAAGGGTGTCGAGCCAGCGGATCGGTCCGTGTCGCAGCACTTTGCCGACGAGCCCTGCGATGGCGGCGGCGATCGCGTAGGCGACCGCAGCGCACGCCAGGATGACGATGGCGGCGACGATCGACCGCTGCAGGATGCTTCCCCACCCGGCCGACGCCAGCCAGGCCACGACGAGCGGCGCGAGGGTGAGCCCCAACCACAGCCCGAGGCCCAGGCCGACCAGCGAACCCGCTGCGCGGATGGCGCCGTGACGCCAGCCGACGACGATGGCGACGATGGCCAGCACCACCAGCACGACGTCGACAACGAGTTCCACCAGGCAACAGTGCCTCACCAGCCTGGACGGCGGCTCAACCTCCGCTGCACGACGCTCGCACCCCTTACAGACTCGAGCCACCCGGTCTACCGTTCGCGTTGCGACAGACAGGGCGAGACACACGGTCTCGCCAAGGAAGCGCGGACGAAAGGATGCACGCATGAGCGACGACCAGAAGCGCCCCGACCTCGACGAGGGTGAGCACGAGATGACGAGTGCCGACTTCACGGCGTCCGACCCGGAACACGGCCAGGAGAGCGAGCCGTCGCAGCAGCACCACCACGACGCTGAGACCGAAGAGGACACGGCGTCGGGCGGCGCCCCGGACTGAGCGTCCGACCGACGTATGAACAGGGTGCGCGGCCGCTCGGAGCCGCGCACCCGGTTCGCTAGAGGGTGCCGTCCTCTTCGTCGCTGTCGTCGACGGCGGCCGGATCGGGAAGGCTCGCAGGAGCGCCGACCGCTTCGCGCGGATCGATGGTCACGGCCACGGCTCTTTGCTCCTGGGCATCCTTGTCCATGCGCGTACCGTACTCCCGCCCGCACCGCCTGCCAAGCATCCCCGGCGGAGCATTCGCAACGGGCTTGACTGACACCGGTCTCCGCGTACGGTCCCCGCCATGACAGATCAACTCCACTTCCAGAACCCCGTCGACCGTTTCCCCTCGTTCGAAGCGCCCAAGCAGGATCAGCCGGCGCCCGGTCTCGACGACGAGCTGATGCCCCAGGCCGATCATGGAGAGCAGAGCTACCGCGGCACGGGCCGGCTGGAGGGCCGCCGCGCCCTGGTGACGGGCGGCGACTCGGGCATCGGCGCCGCTGTCGCGATCGCCTTCGCGCGCGAGGGAGCCGACGTGGCGATCGGATACCTCCCCGACGAGGAGCAGGACGCACGCGACGTCGTGAAACTGATCGAGGAGGCCGGTCGTACGGCGGCCGCCCTGGCCTACGACATCACGACGCCGGAGGCTTCGCGCGCTCTCGTCGCGGATGCGGTGTCGGCCCTCGGCGGTCTCGACATCCTGGTGAACAACGCCGGGCAGCAGCAGTTCTGCGAGAAGCTCGAAGACCTGAGCGACGAGCAGTTCGAGGAGACCTTCCGCACGAACGTCTCCGCGATGTTCTGGATCACGAAGGCGGCGCTGCCGCACCTTCCCGCCGGATCGACCATCATCAACACCACCTCCATCCAGGCGTATGCGCCGAGCGGAATACTCGTCGACTACGCGAGCACCAAGTCGGCGATCAACAACTTCACCAAAGGGCTGGCCGAGCAGCTCGCGCCTCAGGGCATCCGCGTGAACGCCGTCGCTCCCGGCCCGATCTGGACCCCGCTGCAGGTGTCGGGCGGTCAGCCGAAGGATGCTCTGCCCGACTTCGGCAAGCAGACCCCGCTCGGGCGTGCCGGGCAGCCGACCGAGCTGGCGCCGGCCTACGTGTTCCTGGCCTCTCCCGAGTCCAGCTACGTGATCGGCGAGACGCTCAACGTGAACGGCGGCATGCCCACGCCGTAGACCGCTATCCCCGCCGAGTCCGCGCCCGTCTGTGAGGCGGACTCGGCGGGGGCGGGGTCAGACTCCGCTCGGTTCGTCGGGTTTCGACCCTCGGCGGCGGCTCGTCAGCACCACGATCAGCACGCCGATGATGGCCAGCACGACGATGCCGACCGCGATGCCGATCACGAGCCCGAGATTGTTCGAGTCACCCGCTTTCGCGATGGGCTTGGATGACCCGGCGCTCTCGGTCGGGACGACCCCCGCGGCCGGATCGGTGGCCTGGGTCGTCACCTCGCCCGACGGTGTCGGCGCGGCCGATGACGTGCCGCAGGCGGACGACTCGGTGCCCTCGGCAGGGGTGGCGCCCGCCGGCGGCTGGTACGAGAAGGCCAGGGAGTTGGACACCGTGTGGCCGTCGGCCGACACGATCTGGTACGTGATCGTGTACTTGCCCGCCCCGCCGAGGGCGACGGGAGCCGACACGGTCGTGTCGGCGGTGGTGGCGCATCCGGTCTCGAAGTGGCGGGTGGATGCGTCGGGCCCCGTCACGGTGACGAGCGAGCTGGAGCCGTCGCCCGACAGGTCGAGCACGCGATCGTTGAACGTGAGGCTCACCTTGTCGAGCGCTGTCGACACCGTCGAATCCGCTGCCGGGTCGCTGCTCACGAGGTAGTCGTGGGCCGTCGCGCCGGCGGCCGGCAGCAGTGCGAGTGCTGCGGCGAGGCCCAAGGCGGCGATGGATGCGCCGAGGGCGCGTGGCCGGATCATGCGTCCACCTTGCCACGCCCACGGCGGGTCGCGGCGAACACGGCGACGACGAGCGCGATCGCGCCGAGAGCCAGCCCGCCGATGCCGAGGCCGATGGCCACCGCATCCGAGGCGCTGGTCGACGACGCTGCGGTGGGTGCCGGGGTGTCGGTGGCGACCAGGGCCGCACCGCCGTCTTCTGCCGGGGGAGCGTCGTTGATGTAGAGCGTGGGGGCGGGGTGCTCCGGCTCCTTGCCCGAGGCGGGTGTCGCCTCCGACCAGTCGACGACCGAGCCGTCGGAGTAGGTCTGGTGCGCCGGGAGAAGCACCTTGCCGGTGTCGGGCACGGCGCCGGCGGAGATGGTGAAGAGCTGGAATTGGCCCGGCTCGACCGCCACGCCGCTCTCAGCCGTCCAGGTGACCTTCACGGGTGCTTCGGTGATGGCTCCGTCGTCGGTCTTCACCGGCTTGGCGAGCTTCTCCGTGTCGACCGTGGTGGTCCAGCCCGCGATCGGCTGATACGAGACGGACGTGAAGGGAGTGTCGGTCGGGAGGTCGACCACGAGCTCGACCGTGCCGGCCGTGGCCGATTCGGTCGGCACTTTGAAGGTGAGCGTCGTGTAGCCGCCGGCGGCGGCCTGTCCTGGGTCGACGCGCACGTGGGCGCTGGCCGCAAGCGGTGCGGCGATGAGCAGCATGGCGGTGGCGCCGGCTGCGATGGAGGCTGCGAAGGTCGTTTTCTTCATGGGATGTCCTGAGGTCGAAGTCGTGGGGTCGCGGCGGACCCGGTGGATGCGGTGGCGCGCGCAGACGTACGCGCCCCGGGCATCCGGATGAGCGACGTCAGAACGCGGCGATGGCCGCCGGTGGTCCGCGGTGTCTTAGGCGGCCGAGCGGGATGCCGAGGTCGCGCAGACGCGACGGCTCGGCGCCGGCGACCGCGGCGGTGCGGTGGGGAGCGAAGACGGGGAGCACGACCGAGGCCGCCGCGAGCAAGAGGCCGGCGACGCTGCGCACGACCAGGCGCGCGCTCTCGAGGAGGCCCCAGAACGCGCGCTCGCCGAAGGTCACTGCCACGACCGTCACGAGAACGGCGCTCGCGTGGGCGGCCCACATCCCCGCGTCGCTCGGCAGTATGCCCATGTCGGCATGTGTCACATTCGGCGCCCCGGGTGCGGCCGACATGACCAGCGCGGCTCCCGAGTGCAGGTGGTTCGGCATGGCCGAGCCGTCGCTCGACGCGAAGGTCGCCGTTCCGCCGCCGAGCGCGAAGAGGAGGTGGAACAGGAACTGGCTGATGGCCACCGATGCCGTCAACCGCCAGAGCGACAGGCGACGCGCAGTCAGGGCGATGGAGGCGAGCGTCGCGAAGGCGAGGCTCAGCGCGATGGCGATCGGGCCGGGAGCGGCTCCGCCGCCGGCGACGTGGAAGAGCGCGGCGACGAAGATGGCCGCCGCGGATGCGAGCAGCCCGCGGATGACGCGAGCCCACCTCGATCCCATGACGCTCCCATCGTCGAACCGGCTTGTGCTCGCAGTTCGTACCAAGTCTAGGAGTCGGATGGGTGCGGACGCTGCCGGAGGATCACGGCGGCCGCTGCGGATCAGTGCAGCAGTTGCTGCCAGTCGGCCGGAACCCGCCCTTGGGGCCCAGGAGCCGGCTGGCTCTCCGGGTGATTCTGCGGGTCGCAGAGGGCGGGGCCGTCGAGCATCTCGCCGCTCTCGTAGCTATAGAACCAGGCCTCGCCGGGCTCGAACGACTGGATGACGCTGTGCCCGGTCTCCCTGGCGTGCGCAGTGGCGTGCTGCGAGGGGGAGCTGTCGCAGCATCCGATGTGCCCGCAGGCCGTGCAGCGCCGGAGGTGGAACCACCAGCCGTCGTCTTCGGAGCATTCGACGCAACCGGAGCCGCTCGGTGGAACGGAGGGGTCGATCATGGTCTGTTCGGGCACGATGCAATTGTCGCCGTCCGCGTGGATTCGCGCCAGACCCGTATCCTACGAGAAACCCCGGCCCGACCGGGGTGATGGGGCAGTGAAGGAGATCTCATGCCGAGAGGGGCGAATCTTCCGGTCATCGCGGCGTTCAACGAGACCGTGCTCCTCGACGCGATCCGGCGTTCGAGCACAGGGATGAGCCGGGTCGAACTCGTCGGGGCGACAGGGCTGTCGGCGCAGACCGTGACCAATGTCAGCCGGCGGCTCCTCGGCCACGGCCTCATCCGCGAAGCGGGAAGCGCGCCGGTGGACGGCCCCGGCAAACCGAGAACCATCCTCCAGCTCGAACCGACGGGGTCGTATGCGATCGGCGTGCACCTCGATCCGACCGTGATCACGTGCGTGCTGCTCGACCTCGAGAGCACGGTCGTCGAGCACATCCGCCGCCCGGCTCCGGTGTCGGGGGATGCCGCCGCGACGGTGGAGATCACCGCCGCGGCGATCGAGGAGCTGCTCGAGACGTCGGGGGTCGACCGCGACCGCTTGAGCGGCATCGGCGTCGCGGCGCCCGGCCCGATCGATTCGCACACCGGGGTCGTCGTGCGCCCGCCGCTCGTTCCGGGATGGACGGACTTCCACCTCCGCGACGAGCTGACGGCCGCGACCGGGCTGCCGGTGCGGGTGGCGAAAGACGTCACTGCTGCGGCGCTCGCCGAACGGTGGCGGGATCCGGCGGGCGCGAGCGGCAACTTCGTGTTCCTGTACTACGGCACCGGGGTCGGCGTCGGGATGGTGCTGGCCGAGCAGGTCTACACGGGAGCGACGCAGAACGCCGGCGATGTCGGGCACGCGATCGTGAACCCCGACGGGCCGCGCTGCTACTGCGGCCGCCGCGGCTGCTTCGGCGAATCCGTTCGGCCGCACCGGCTCGTGGTGCAGGCCATCCAAGACGGCGTGATCGAAGCGCCGCCGGGCACCGAGTTCACCGGCGGCCCGACCGGCACGGAACCCGAGTTCGACGTCGAGACGGTCGAGGAGCTCTTCACCGCGCTCATCCGGGCGGCGGACGACGGGGATGCGGCGGCCGAGCGCATCCTCGACCGCTCGATCCGCGACACCGCGACCTACGTGTCGAACCTGGCCGCGCTGCTCGACATCGACCGTGTGGTGTTCGGGGGTCCCTCCTGGAGCCGGCTCCAGAGCCGCTACCTGGAGCAGCTTCCGCAGCGGATCGCCGAGATCGACATGGGCATCCTCACGCACCCGGTCAGCATCGCGGGCAGCGCCATCGGCGACGACGTGGCCGCAGTGGGCGCCGCCTGCCTGGTGCTCGACGCCACGTTCTCGCCGCGCTCGACGCTCGCCTGAGCCGGGTAGGGCCTCCGGACGCGGGGAGTGTCGTGAACCTTCTAATGCACGAGATTCACGAAGGGGCGATCCTTCCTTCCTCGATACTTGCGCTCGTGTATTGGTGCGTTGGACTGTTGGTGCTGCTCGGAGGTGTGGCTGCACTCGTTTTTCGAGGCCGACTGTTTGCGCGAATCCTGCGAAGGCAGCGCGAACTGTTCGGGCCGCGAGCCGAAGGGTATGTGCGCGGGCAACGGCTCTGGGGAATCACCGCAGCCGCAATTCTGACGATCATTCTCGGAGTGCTCATTTTCGTCGGGGGCTTCAGCCGCTGATGACGCCGCCCGCCTGAGCCCCGCATCCGGCGCCGATCGTCGCCCTATGCTGTTCGTGACCCCAGCCAGCTTGGAGATGACACGTGTCGACTAGCGCACCCGACCCCCGGCGCTCGTTCCACGACGGGCGTGACCCCCTGCCCTCCGACCCACCCGAAGCCGACGATGTGCGTGCGCGCGTGGACTCGAGCGTGCGGCCACGGATGACGGCGTTGATCGCCGCGGGCGAGTATTCGCTCGCCTCCGATCTGGTGCGCGAGAACTGGTTCGACCTGCTGCTCAGCATCGACGAGCAGATGGGTCTCGAGATCGAGCGCATGCCGGCGGCGGCGCTGCGCGAGCACCCGCTGCTGATGATGCTGCTCGGGCTGATCTACAACGTCGTCCCGCACCGCCGGGTGAAGGGCCTGCGCTACTTCGTCGGCGCCGCACGCGCCGCGCGCACAGTGCGTCGCGACATCGACCCGGTCGACCGGGCGCTCATCCTCGCCAGTGAGAGTGCGGCCTACCGGCTCATCGGGCGCCCGAGTCTCGGCGTCAAGCCGGCCAGGGCCGCCGTGCGCGCCCTCGACGGCCTCACCGGCGCGGACCGACAGTCGGTGCAGGCGCTCTCCCGCGTCTACTCGCACGTCGGCACCACGCTCTACTACGCCGACCAGGTGGACGACGCGCTTGACACGTTCGAGAAGGGCCTGGCCGAGTCGCCGGAGACCGGATACTCTCCGGGCTTCGGAAACCTGGCGATGCTCGCCGGAATCCACGCTCTGCGGGGCGACCTCTCCGAGTCGGAGGCCTACCTCGAACTGGCCCGCGACGGTGAGTGGACGGCGATGCAGAAGTCCTGGTATCCGGGAACCTTCTATCGCGTCGCCGAGGCGGTCGTTGCGCTCGAACGTTTCGACGCCGTCGAGGCCCGCGAGCAGCTCTCCGCCATGGTGCACGACCGGCGAACGATCGAGCACTGGATCGCCATCGCCCGCGTCGAGGCGATGACGGAACTGGTGGCGGGCCGGCCGGCCGTCGCCCTCGCAGAGCTCGACAGCTTCGCGGCGATGCGCGCTTCCGAAGGGCGTTCGCCGACGGCGCGCGCGGCGCTGGCGCCGACGAGGGCCATGCTCCAGCTCGCCCTCGGCAACCCGGATGCCGCCGACGTGATCGTGCGACGGGACGTTCCGGCCGGTCCTGCCCGCCACCTCGCCAAGGCGCGGGTCGAGCTGGTGCTCGGGCACCATGGCGCGGCATTGCAGGAACTGCGCAACGTGAAGGGTTCCGCACCCACCTCCCGGGCCGCCGCGGAGGCCCTGGCGCTCGAGGCGGCTGCGCTGCTGCGCTTCTCCGAGCGGACGCGCGCCCGTGCCGCCGTCGAGCAACTCGGCGCGGTGCTCGAACGCAACGGGCAGCGTCTCGTGCTTGCCCTGCTCCCCCCTCGTGATGTCGAGCGGCTGCTCGGCGCGCTGGCCGAGGCCGGCTACGGCCACCTCACCGACGGGCTCGACGTGACGTCGCTGCTCGCCGACGCCGACCCGGGAACGGTGCTGAGCGAGCGGGAGCTCGCCGTGCTGCGGGCCCTCGAACGCACCCCGTCGGTGTCGGCGATGGCCGCAGAGCTCGTGGTGTCGACGAACACCGTCAAGACCCAGCTGCGCAGCGTGTACCGCAAGCTCGGCGTCACCAGCCGCGACGAGGCGATCGCGGTCGCCATCGCGAGGCACCTGCTCGTGCCGAAGGAGCGCGAGTGAAGGTCTCGACCCGCAACCTCCTGGTGATGGCCGCCCTGGGAGGGCTGACGGCGCTGGTGCTGCTCGCCCTCATCCCGTTCACCGGCGCGCTCGCCGCGTTCGCGCCGCCCCTCTACGCGCTGGTCGTCTCGGTCTACAGCGTGCTGCCGTTCCTGGCCAGGCGCCTCCTCGGGTTCGGCATCACGGCGACCCTGGTGTCGTTGTTCGCCGGGCTGCTCACCGGAGCGTTCACGCCGATCGGCTACCTGGCTCTGGTGCCGCTGCTCGCCGGGAGTCTGGCGTTCGATCTGACCGCCACGCTGCTGCTGCGCGCAAAGCGCGTCGACCGCGCAGGGGCGGGCCGGCCCGCCGGATGGGTGTGGGTGGTGGCGGCCGCTGTGTCGGGGGTCGCGCTCTTCCTGGTGTCGCTGCCGGTGTTCTCCTCCGACGACCTCGTGCCGGGCGTACTCCTGGCGACGTCGGCCGCCCGCGTGATCGGGCAAGTGTGCGCCGCTCTGATCGCCGGCGTGCTCGCGCGCCGTCTCGCCCGCGCCGGCCTGGCACGCACGCACTGACCGCCCACCGGCCACCGCCCGGCGCCGATCGCCCGGCGCTGCCCCCCAGGTCGGGCGCCCGTGTGCCCCGCCCAGGGGTGATTCCCGCAGCCGGGCGACGCGTTCGAGCCCCACGAAGGTGATTGCGGGGTGAAAACCGCTCTGCGGCGTGGCCCCGACCGGTAGTTGTAGGGGTGGCCTGGCTCTCAACCCGCGATTTCGCCCGACGTCGACGGCGCCACGCCCGTTCGCTCGGTGTTCTTGGGGGCACGTTGTTCACCCGTCTTCTCTCGGTTCTTTCCACTCGTTCGTCGACCCGTCGGGGAGGCCGTCACGTCGGTCGCCGCACGCTGCGCGCTCCGGCCTCCGTCGCCACCGGCGTGGTGCTCGCGCTGGTCGGCGCTCTCGCGATCGGCGCGCCCGCCGCATCCGCCGCCGACCTCGGTTCGGGCGTGCTCAACCTCTCCAAGAGCTCGACGGTGACGGATGCGGACGCCGGCCAGCAGTTCATCTACACGCTGAACTTCGGCTGTTCCTCCACCACCACCGGATGTGTCGACGCTGTCATCACCGACCCGGTGCCCGCACCGCTCACCGTGGTGGGAACGCCGAACGTCGTCGGCGGCAGCGCCACGGTCTCGGTGAACGGCTCGACGGTCACCGCGGCGTTCACCGACCCCGTCCCCAACACCACCCCGGCGAGCACCGGCCTCGCCGCCGGAGCGACCGGAACCGTGCAGATCCAGGTCAAGGTACCGGATGCGCTCGCCAAGTCGTTCGACGCGCAGACCCTCACCAACAAGGCCACCTTCACTGCCACGAACGCCACGTCGGTCGAGGCGTCCAGGCCCGTGACCCTGCACGTGCCGGATGTCATCGCGGCCACCGCCGCCAAGACCTGGACGCCGTCGTCCACGCAGTACACGCCGGGCGAGCAGTCCACCGCCACCCTGAAGGGCGCGAACGCGTCGAACGTCGCCGCGAGCACGCTCACCATCGCCGAGCCGGCCGACCCGTCGGCCACGGGCGGCGTGTTCGACTTCTACGACTTCGCCGGCTTCGGCGCCGTCACCCTTCCGGCCGGCGCAGATCAGGTGCAGGCGATCGCGATCATCTCCAGCGGCCCGGTCGCCGGACCGGTCGGGACCACTCCGCAGCTGCCGTCGTCCGTCGCCGCGGCCGACGTGATCGGTCTGCGGATCGTGTTCACGTCGAGCGACGGTGCGGCGATCGCCCCCGCCGCATCCGGCGCCGTCGACGTCACCTTCGCTCAGCGCGCCACGAACCGGCGTGACGCCGGCACGCTCGTGGCCGGCGGCACCCGCGCGAACGTCGTCACCGCCACGGTGAGCACCCCGGGTGGCGACGCGACCTCGCCCGTCGCCTCCGCCTCCCAGGTGGTCGCTCCGCTGACGATCAGCGTCTCGGCCGACAAGAGCTTCAGCGTGCAGCAGCTGCCCGCCGGTCAGTCGACGGTGGCCACACTGACCGCGAAGAACACCTCGACCGGCCGTCTCACCTCGCTGAGCGTGCGCGAGCCGGGAAGCGGAACGTTCTTCTCCGACAAGGTCGTGTTCGGCGGCTTCTCCTCGGGTGCGGCCTGGCCGGAGGGCGCGACCGGCGCCACGATCACCTGGTCGGTCGACTCGGGCACGGCTCCCGCCGATTCCACCTTCACCGAGAACTCGGGGCTGCCCACCGCGCCCGGTCTCGCGGGCGGGCAGTTCATCACCGGCTTCGTGGTGACCTATACAGGCGCCATCGACACCGGAGCGACCGCGATCATCCCGGTCACCGTGAACACCACGGTCGCCGCCGGCCCGGCCGGCTCCGGTTTCGTCACCTACCCGAACGTGGCGACCGTCTCGGGCGCCAACGCAGCGGGCACGGCCGACGACACCGCCACCGCGAACCTCGACGTCTACTTCCCCGAGGTCAAGCTCGCGCTCGACAAGACGATCACGCCGGCCTCGGTGATCCCCGGTGGCGCGAGCCTGGTGCAGCTGTCGGCCCAGACGCCGTCGGGCACCAGTTCCGTGCGTCCCACCTCGATCGTGGTGACCGAGCCGCAGAACACCGGCTCGGCCTACTGGAATGCCTTCGACGCCACCGCTATCGCTCCGACCTCCGTTCCCGACGGCTCCACACTGACCATCGAGTACACGACCGACGGAACCATCTGGAAGACGTTCGACACCGTCGACGCGACCGGGGGAGCGAAGAGCTACTCCGCGGTGCTCGACTCCAAGCTGCCGAACGGCACCACCCACAGCGACGTGACGGGCCTGCGGTTCACCTTCACGGACGCCGACGGATTCGGTCAGGCCACCAACGTCAAGCCGGCCATCGTTTTCGTCGCCCGCGGCACGCTGCGCGACAACTCCGGTCCCACCGACCCGGGCGCGTATCCTGCCGTCACCGCGTACGAGAACTGCGCCGTCAGCACGGCCGGCGGCACGGTCAACGGCGGCACGCCGATCACCAGCCAGCCCGCGGCCGACTGCGCCACCGCGAACGTGCAGGCGACCACCGGCGGACCCGGCCCGCTGATCGCCGCCAAGTCGTGGGACGGCACCAAGGTGCTGCAAGCACAGTCCGGAACCACCACCGGCGTCACGCTCGGCTGGGGAACCCAGGCCACCGGCGTGCAGTCGATGACCATCCAGGACCCGGCCACCCCGTCGCCCGTCTCCGGCAGCGTCTTCCAGGCGTTCGACCTGGTGCGCATCGACGCGATCACCCCCACCTCCACCGGCGGCGCAACGTTCGATCCGCTCATCCGCTGGGACAAGGTGTCGAAGGTCGAGCTCTTCGACGGCAGCACCTGGAACGACGTGACCAGCAAAGCGTGCGCCAGCGCGAACGCCTGCGACGGAACGTTCCCCGGCTACACGCTCAGCGCCGCAGAGCGGGCATCGACCCAGGGCGCCCGCCTGACCGTGATCGAGAGCCCGAACCGCGCCGCCGCGATCGCCGCGACCGGCGACCCCACCGCTCCCAGCGTGGGCAGCGGTGTCGCCAGTGCCTCCGCCGGGGCCTTCCCCGGAGCGAACGCGAACGCCCGCACCGTGCACCTCGATCTCAAACTGCGCAACGCGGTCCGTGGCGGTTCGGCCACCGACTGGGTCACCGGAACCCGCGACTACAACCTGGCCGGTTCGCCCGGAGCCGTGGACAACACCGTTCTCGTGAGCGGCGTGCCGTTCACCGGCGCCCCCTTCTCGCGCACCGCGAACGACCACGTGACGATCATCGACCCGGCGCTCACCACGAAGGTCACCAAGACGGCGAACCCGACCACGCTGGTGATCCCGCAGCTGGATGTGCCCGCATCCGCCTACCCGTCGACCGCGTACACGACCACCATCGCCAACTCGTCGACGAGCAACACCTGGCAGCTCAGGATCAGCGACCCGGTGGACTGCACCAACACCACGAGCACCGCTCCGTGCACGTTCGGCGCCTACGACCCGGCGGCGAACCCGTTCGACAAGGTCACGCTCACCAAGATCGCGATCGACCTGACCGCCGCGGCCGGCGTGCAGACCTCGCAGAGCGTGGTCTCGCTGCTGCACCGCGCATCCGACGGCACCCTCAGCACCGATACGGCGACCATCGCACAGGCGACCGCGCTGACCCCGGCGCAGCTCGCCGACGTGGTCGGCGTGAGCGTGCTGCTGCGCGGCACCAACGCCCAGGGCACCGACGGCAGCGGTGCCACGATCGCTCCGGGCCAGAAGGCGACGGTGACGCTCACCGCCCAGCTGCGTGCGACCAGCCGCGCCGACGGCGTCGCGCCCACCGCCGGCATGTTCAACAACACGGTGTTCGGCGCGCTGCACGACGACGTCTACCCGGCCGTCGTCGCCGCTGACAGCCAGAGCGCCGGCGTCACCCTCGCCAACGGCAACCTCCAGGTGAGCACGGCGAAGACGTTCAACCCGGCCAGCACGCTGCAGGCCAACCCGGTGAACCCGGTGCAGGTCAACCTGCGGGCCCGCTCCACCGGCACCCTCTCGCCCAAGGCGCTCGTGATCGAGGACTCGGCGCCCACCTTCTGGAACGCTTTCACCCTCTCGGGCTTCAGCATCCTCGCGGTGCCGACCGGAGCCGACCGGGTGACCGTGGATGCGCAGACCGGCCAGGGCGCATCCGCCGCCTGGCACACCGGCTCGGCCACGTCCACCGCGAACGCGGCCCTCCCTTCCGGGGTGGCGGCCGCCGACGTCACCGGGGTGCGGTTCACCTTCACCCGGGCCGATGGCGCCAGCTTCGCGGCGAGCAACAACGTCGACAACGTGCGCCTGAACGTGGCACTGCGCTCAGCGCTCCGCGACGGTTCCGGCCCGGTCACCTCGACGGCCGTCACCACGCCCATGCCGGGCGAGACCGCCGCGGGCACCATCTCGAACACCGTGCTCGCCGACGCCTCATACAACGAGGTGCACGCCACCCGCACCCAGGCCGTCGCCGGTTTCACGGTGAGCCCGGGCACCGCGGCCATCGCGGTCGAGAAGACCAGCCCAGGACAGGCCGCCGCAGGTAAAGAGGTGAACTGGACGCTCCGGTTCAAGAACACCGGCACCGGCTTCCTGCCGAACCCGGTGGTCACCGACACGCTGCCCGCCGACGGTTCGCTGCTCTTCGTGCCGACCAACGTGCCGATCTACTCCACCTCGACCAGCGGAACGCTCCCGACGGACGCCGCCACTGTGACCCGCGCGTTCGACGCCGCGACCGGCGCCATCCGATTCACCTGGCCGGCCGGCTCGCAACTCTCGCCGGGCGAGACGTACAGCATCACGCTCGCCCTGCAGATCAAGCCCGGCCTCGCCCCGGCGAGCACCACGACGAACACGTTCGGCGTCAGCACCGACCGCGCCCTCACGGCCGGCGCGTGCACCCCGCTGAACCCGGGCAACGGCCGCGGAGCGTCTTTCGCAGGCAACACCTGCTCCACCAGCAACGTCGTGACGACGCTCTCGCAGGGGTCGTTCACCGCCTCGAAGGGTGTGGCCTCCGACACCGGCATCGCGCAGAACGTGAACAGCGCCGCCGTGCCGTGCACCGCCGACTCCGACGGCTACTACCGCTACCCGTGCGCCGCGGTGAGCGCGATCGGCGCCACCGACCACTGGAAGCTCGAGATGGTGAACGGCGGAAACGTCGCGGCCAAGAACCTCACGGCGGTCGACGTGTTCCCCTACCCGGGTGACGTCGGCGTGGTGGACCCCTCGGCTCGGGGCTCGGTCTACACGCCGCGCTTCAACGGCGACGTCGCGTTCCAGGCCACCGGTGGCACCACCGGAACACGGATGGACTGGTTCGTGACCACCGACGCGCAGCCCTGTGCGAAGGAGATCACCCCCGGTGCCGGTGCCTGCCCGGCGGGAGCCTGGCTGCCGTCGAGCGCCGTCGGAACCACTGTGGAGGCCGCAGACGTCACCGGTGTGAAGCTCGTCTTCGACTTCAGCGCCGCACCCGGCGCTGTTCTCCCTGCGGGCGCCGGCGTCAAGGTCACATACTCGACCACCAACGTGCCGACCGCCAGCGCTGGAGACCACCGTGCGCCGGTGACGGCGCCGGTCACCGGCGTGCGCGCCTGGAACTCGTTCGGCTTCTACCCGAGCTACGTCACGGGCACACAGCCGGCCGGACCGCAGGAGCCCATCAAGGCCGGTGTCATCCTCACCGGTGGACCGCTGCAGATCACCAAGACGATCACCGGAGCGGCAGCAGGCTACGCGCCGACCAGCTTCGTGGCGAACGTCGCCTGCACCATCGACGGAGCAGACGTCGACCTGGGCACGGCCGCAGCCGTGACGCTGAGCGCGGCGAACTCCTACACGGCGCGCATCGACGGCATCCCGACCGGCGCATCCTGTGCCGTCACCGAGAACGGCGCAACTGGATCGTACGGGGAGTCGACCCGCACGGTCACTCCGTCCGCCGTGGTCGTCGCGACGGCCGCCGACGCGTCGCAGCCGGTTCCGGCCACCCAGAAGGTCGCCATCGTGAACGACTACGCGGCCACCTCGCTGACGGTCACCAAGAAGGTCGACACCGCGGCGACCGGCGGCGCCTTCGGCCCGTTCGACGTCACGCTGAGCTGCACGAGCGCGCTGGGGGCGAGCATCCCGCTGGGCACCGGTGACGCATCCTTCACTCTGGCCGACGGCGAATCGCACACCGTGGCGAACCTGCCGGTCGGAGCCGAGTGCGCCGTCACAGAAACCGACAGCGACGGAGCCGCCACCGCCCCGAACCACGTCGGCATCGCCTTCAACGGCGCGACCGAGCACTCCGGCGACACCGACACGGTCACGCTCGCCGGTGCGGCCGGCGGCGACACCGCACTGATCGTCAACCACTACGCCGCAGGAACCCTCGCCGTCACCAAGACGGTCGACGGGGATGCAGCTGCCGGCTACGGCGACGGACCGTTCACGCTGCACGTGCAGTGCGTCTACGACGGCGACCAGACCCTCTTCGACGGCGACCTCTCGATCACCGGTGGAGAGACGCTGACGGTTCCGGGTGTGTTCCCCGCGGGCACCGAGTGCTCGGTGGTCGAGACGACGAACGGCGGCGCCACCGGAACCACCGTCGACCAGCCGACGGTCACCATCCCCGGCTCGCTCGACGGAACCGTGCCCACCGTCACGGTGAACGTGACCAACACGTTCTCGGCCGGCTCGGTCACCGTCGAGAAGGTGCGCACCGGCGACGGCGCGGCCACCTACGGCAACGGACCGTTCACCGCGCAGCTCACCTGCACCTGGGTGAAGGACGGCGTCACCGCGACCATCCCGCTGCCCGACGGCGGCAAGGTCGTGCTCGACAAGGCCAACGGATACGCGGCCACCGTGACGGGTCTCATCCAGGGTGCGCACTGCGGCACCGTTGAGACCGCGACAGGCGGTGCGACCTCGGTGGCCATTGCCCCGGCGGCGGGCGTCACGGTTCCTGCCGGCACGCCGGCGACAGTGACGGTGACGAACACCTTCAGCACCGGCTCGCTCACGGTCGACAAGAAGCGCGTCGGCGCGGGCGTGACGGCGTTCGGCGACGGGCCGTTCACGATGGCCGTCACGTGCACCTACGTCGTGGACGGTGTGACGACGCCGATCGACCTGGGCGCGGATGCGACCCTCGTGCTCTCGAAGGCGAACGGCTACACCGCGACGATCGACGGACTCATCGCCGGCGCATCCTGTGCCATCGACGAGACGGATGCGGGACTCGCCACGGCGACCACGATGGACCCGGCCGACGGAACCGTCATCATCGGCGACGGCGCCACGGCGACCGTCACTGTGACGAACGCCTTCGATGTGGGCCACCTGACCGTGCGGAAGAGCGCCGACCGCTCGACGGCGACGGTCGGCGACACGATCGTCTACACGATCGTGGTCACCAACGACGGCGCGATCGACGCCACCGATGTGGCCGTCACCGACACGCTGCCCGATGGCCTTCAGGTGAGCAGTGTCTCGCCGGCCGCCAGTGGTCCGGCCAAGAACGGTGCGCTGCACTGGACGATCCCTGCGCTCGCGCACGGCGCGAGCGCCACGGTGACCGTCACGGCGAAACTGATCGCGCCTGTCACCACCGTCAACAGGGCCAGTGTCGCGACCCCGCCAGGTCCGTGGGATCCTTCCTCGGCCACCGGCACCTGCGGTGACAGCGACGTGGCCTGCGCCACCGTGACCGACCCGGCGACCGCCGGATTGGCCAGCACGGGCTCCGACCTGACGAAGACGCTGTGGCTCGCACTGCTGATCATCGGCGGCGGCATGGTGCTGCTCGCCGCGGCCGGGATGTTCTCCCGCACCAGGGCGCGCTTCCGCAGCCGGGCTCGCCGCTAGCCGCTGGTGGGCGCTGGGCCGGTGCTGCGAGACGCGCACCGGCCCAGCGCACGCTGGACGTCGGCTGTCGCTAGTGGCGGGTCTCCGCCTGCCGGTACTCCGCGATCAACGCCGGGGCTCCCTGGGTCCACACCGGACCGTGGCCCGGGATCACGTAGTCGACGTCGAGCCCGGCCAGCTTCTCCAGCGACGCGGACGACCCGGCCTGGTCGTCGGTGAACGGCGCCGGCTGCGGGCCTGTTTCGCCGGTGAGCACGCTCCTCGTGGTCACCTCGTCTCCCACGAACACGGCGCGCACGGCGGGCACATGGATGGCGATGCTGCCGGGCGAATGGCCGGGCATGCCGATGATCTCGGGCGCGCCGGGCAGCGCCAGCACGGCGCCGTCGTCGACCGGCGTGACCTCCTTGACCGCCGGCATCTTCACGCCGCCCTTGCGGATCGCGTACGCGAAGAATCCGATCACCGCACCGATGCGCCGGCGGTCTTTCGGCGGCGACGGCGGTTTCTCACCCATCGCCCGCGCGGCGTCGCCGGCGCCCACGTAGACCGGGATGCCGAGCTCCGAGCGCAGCCGCTCGGCGAAGCCGGTGTGGTCGCTGTCGCCGTGCGTGAGCACGATCCCTTTGATGTCGCTGAGCGGTCGGCCGAGCTCGGCGAGCTCGCGCGTCAGATCGGCGTAGTGGCCGGGCAGTCCGGTGTCGATCAGCGTCATCCCTTCGTCGGTGACGATCAGATGCACGGCGATGATGTCGTTGCCGATACGGCGGAGTCCGGGTGCCAGTTCCATGATGGCTATACTAATTAGCTATGGGCACAGGATGCAAGCATGCCGACGCCGGATAAGACCTCGCTCCCCGCAATCGTGGCGGCCGCGCGCGGTCTGCTCGAAAGCGGCGGATTGGCGGGGCTCACGATGCAGGCCGTCGCGGAACGCGTGGGTGTGCGCGCTCCCTCTCTGTACAAACGGGTCCGCGATCGGGATGAGCTGCTGGCGCTCGTGGTCGCCGACACGCTCGAAGACCTGACGGTCCGCCTCCAGGCCCCGGGTGTCGAGACGGATCCGGCCCGCCGGGTCGCCGCACAGGCGGACGCGCTGCGCGCGTTCGCGCACGCGCATCCTGTCGGGTTCGGGCTGATCTTCGCGTCGCATGGCACGCCGCGTCCCCAACCGGCCGCGGTGGTCCGCAGCGTCACCCCGCTGCTCGACGCCGTGACGGCACTGACGGGCGCCGAGCACGCACTGGATGCGGCGCGCCTCCTCACGGCCTGGGCGAACGGATTCATCACCATGGAGCTGGGCGGCCTGTTCGGGCTCGGGGGCGACGTGGACCAGGCCTGGCGCTGGGGCCTCGACCGGATCGTCCGCTCGCTCGCTCGCTAGCCCCCCCCCCGCGACAGCCCGCGACTTCTCCTCCACTGACACCCACCCCCGTACGGGGGATTTGTGTCAATGTCCGCACAAGCATTGCTTATTTTGTCAAACTGTTTTATAAATTACGGCAGGGTCCGGATGAGGGCGCGGAAGAGCCCACCGGCAGATCGAAGCAAGGGAGCATCGATGAAACGCAGCAGGATTCTGGCCGCCGCGGTGGCCGCATCCACCCTCGTCGCACTGGCAGGGTGTTCGTCGTCGGGTTCGGGCGACGGCAAGACGATCAAAGTGGCCTATCAGGATTTCGGGTCTGACCTCATCGACACGTTCATGAAAGGCGTGAAGAAGGACTACGAGGCGGCCAACAAGGGCGAGAAGGTCACACTCGTTCCGATCAAGGCAGCGGAGAACGACTACTACACGAAGCTGTCGCTGATGAACCGCAGCGCGTCGACGGCGCCGGACGTGCTCTACGAAGACACGTTCCTCATCCGGTCGGACGCCCAGGCCGGCTACCTCGAACCGCTCGACTCGTACGTGAAGAAGTGGGACGACTGGTCGCAGTTCTTCGACAACGCGAAGGACGCGGGCAAGGGCGACGACGGCAAGATCTACGGCGTCTCGCTCGGCACCGACACTCGCGGCCTCTGGTACAACAAAGACATCTTCGCGAAGGCCGGTCTGCCGACGGACTGGAAGCCGAAGACCTGGGCCGACGTGCTCGACGCGGCCAAGACGATCAAAGCCAAGGTGCCCGACGTCACCCCGATCAACATCTTCTCCGGCAAGGCCGGGGGCGAGGCCAGCTCCATGCAGGGCTTCGAGATGCTGCTCTACGGGGCCAGCAAGGACGGGCTCTACGATGCGTCGTCGAGCAAGTGGATCACCGGCTCGAAGGCGTTCACCGACTCGCTCGACGTGATCAAAGACGTCTACACGAAAGACCTCGGCCCGTCGCAGGAGATCACGAGCGACACCAACTACCAGAACATCGTCGGCAGCCAGCTCATCCCTCAGGGCAAGCTGGCGATCAACCTCGACGGCTCCTGGTTGTCGAACAACTGGCAGGAGACCGGCGCGACGCCGTGGCCCGAATGGAACAAGGTCATGGGTGTGGCGGCCATGCCGACGCAGAACGGCGACGACCCCGGCAGCATCAGCATGTCGGGCGGCTGGACGCTGTCGGTCGGGTCGAAGAGCAAGGCGAAGGATGCGGCGTTCAAGTTCGTCTCGCTGGCGACCGACCGTGAGCACTCGCTCGACTTCGACGTGAAGCTGAGCCAGATCCCGGTGCGCAAGGATGTCGCGTCCGACTCCGCGTACACCGGGGCCAACCCCACCTCGGCGTTCTTCTCGTCGCTGGTCGCCGTCACCAAGTTCCGCCCGGCGACGCCCGACTACTCGAAGATCTCGAACGGCATCCAGGTGGCCATGGAGTCGGTGATGACCGGGCAACAATCCCCGGCCGAAGCCGCGAAGGCCTACGACGACACGGTCGTGGGGATCGTCGGAAAAGACAAGACGAAAGCGGAGTAGCCACCCGTGACGTCGACACTCGGCGCCGTCTCGGCGGGCGCCGGCGGCCGGGGGGACACCTCCTCCCGGCCGCCGCGCCCGGAGCCGACGGCGCGTTCGCGCAAGACCCGGCGAGCCATCGCCCGGAGCATCCCGCTCGTGCCGGCCATCGGCCTGCTCGTGGTGTTTCTCGTCGGGCCGATCCTCTCCTCGTTCTACGGCTCGTTCACCAACTCGTCGCTGACGGGTGCGGCAGCGGCCTCGAGCGAGTGGGTGGGGTTCAAGAACTACCTCGACCTGTTCGCGAGTCCCGACTTCCCGGTGGCGGTCGTGCTCACGCTCGTGTTCGTCATCGGCTCGGCCGTGATCGGGCAGAACATCGTCGGAATGATCCTGGCGCTGCTCATGCGCTCCGGCGGCCGCGTCGTCGGGGCGATCGTCTCGACGTTCGTCGTCGGCGCGTGGGTACTGCCGGAGATCGTGGCCGCTTTCGCTTCGTACGCGTTCTTCAGCTCGAAGGGCACCCTGAACGCCATTCTCGGGATGTTCGGCATCGCGGGGCCGGCCTGGCTGTTCGCCTTCCCGATGCTCGCGGTCATCCTCGCCAACACCTGGCGAGGCGCCGCCTTCTCGATGCTCGTCTACTCGGCGGCGTTGCAGGAGGTGCCGCCCGAGATCACGGAGGCGGCGGAGGTCGACGGAGCGAACGGCGTCAAGCGGTTCTTCCTCATCACGCTGCCGATGATCCGCCGCAGCATCTCCACCAACATGATGCTGATCACCCTGCAGACGCTGTCGGTGTTCACCCTCATCTACGTGATGACCGGCGGAGGGCCCGGCAACAAGAGCATGACCCTGCCGGTGCTGGCCTACCAGGAGGCCTTCAAGTTCTCCGAGCTGGGCTACGGAACGGCGATCGCGACCATCCTGCTGCTCGTCGGAGCGATCTTCGCCTTCGTGTACGTGCGCGCCCTGAAATCGGAGGTGGACTGATGCGTCTCTCGTCGCCGAACGGCACCGCGCTCAAATGGGTCGCCAACATCCTGCTGCTGCTCATCGGAGTGGTGTTCGTGCTGCCGATGGTGTGGGTCGTGCTCGCCTCCTTCGACGGGTCCGCCACTCTGGCGGTCGGCTGGCCGAAGTCGTGGACGCTCGACAACTTCACGCAAGTGCTGACGCCCGACCTCGCCTTCGTGCCGCTGTGGAACAGCCTGCTGCTGTCGGCCGGATGCGCGATTCTGACGGTCATCGTCGCCATCCTCGCCGCCTACCCGCTGTCGAGGTACCGCAACCGCTTCAACCGGCCGTTCCTCTACGCGATCCTGTTCGGCACCTGCCTGCCGATCACGGCCATGATGGTGCCCGTCTACAGTCTCTTCGTGTCGCTCAACCTGATCGACTCGCTCGGTGGGACGATCCTGTTCATGGCAGCGTCTTCGTTGCCCATGGCGATCTGGATGACGAAGAACTTCGTCGACGCCGTTCCGCTCTCCCTCGAGGAGGCCGCTTGGGTCGACGGAGCATCGAGCATGAAGACCCTGTGGACGGTCGTGGTGCCGCTCGTGCGCCCCGGTATCGCCGTGGTCTTCATCTTCGTGTTCGTGCAGGCCTGGGGGAACTTCTTCGTTCCCTTCGTGCTGCTGCTGAGCCCGGAGAACCAGCCGGCGGCGGTGAGCATCTTCACCTTCTTCGGGCAGTACGGCGCGGTCGCCTACGGGCAGCTCGCGGCGTACTCGCTGGTGTACTCGGTGCCGGTCATCGCGCTCTACGTGCTGGTCTCTCGAGTGCTCGGCGGCTCATCGGCGCTCGCCGGCGCGGTCAAGGGCTAGTGCCGTTCTTCCCTCTTAACTAAGGAGTCTCGTTGTATCAGCAGAACCAGCTCACCGAACTGCGGGTCGACCGTTTCGTGCGCGAACGGCTGGCGTCGGCGGTGGAGCGTGCGAGCGCGCCCGTCACCGTCGAGGCGTGGGAGGTGCCCGGCGAGCCGGTGCCGTTCGAGCAAGCGATCACGAACGCGTTCGCGCCGTTCGAGCTCGGGCAGTCGTGGGGGCGGCCCTGGGGCACCGTGTGGTTCCGGGTCACCGGAACCGTTCCCGCGGAGTGGGATGCGGCGCCCGACGACGTCGAGCTGGTTGTCGACCTCGGGTTCACGGCCGGTCAGGTCGGCTTCCAAGCGGAGGGGCTCGTCTACGCGCCCGATGGCCGCATCCTGAAAGCCATCGAACCGTTCAACGGCTACGTGAGGTTGCGGGCATCCCCGGGCGACGCGTTCGAGGTGTACATCGAAGCCGCGGGCAACCCCGATCTGGGCAGTCAGTTCGTCGACTTCGTGCCGAGCGGGATGGGGCGCAAGTCGACGGCGCCCGACCGTCCGCTCTACGCCCTCCGCCGCCTGGCCGTCGTGCACCGCGACAGGGAAGTGTGGGAGCTCATCCAGGATGTCTGGACAGCCAGGGGGCTGGCGGCCGAACTGCCGTTCGCGTCGCCGCGCCGCGCATCCCTCTTCGCCGCGCTCGACGCCGTGGTCGACGCGGTCGATCCGACGGATGTGGGAGGCACCGCCTCGGCGGGCCGTGCTGTGCTCGCCGCCGCGCTCGCCTCGCCGGCAGCCGCCAGCGCGCACCGCGTGTACGCCGTCGGCCACGCGCACATCGACTCGGCGTGGCTCTGGCCGGTGCGGGAGACGATCCGTAAGTGCGCGCGCACCTTCTCGAACGTGCTCGACCTCATGGAGCAAGACCCGGAGTTCGTGTTCGCGTGCTCGTCGGCCCAGCAGTTCGCGTGGATGAAGCAGTTCTACCCGCAGCTTTTCGAGCGCATCCGGGAGCGGGTGCTGGAGGGCCGGTTCGTGCCGGTGGGCGGGATGTGGGTGGAGTCGGACACGAACATGCCGGGCTCCGAGGCGATGGCGCGGCAGTTCGTGGAGGGCAAGCAGTTCTTCCTCCGCGAGTTCGGGGTCGAGCCCAAGGAGGTGTGGCTGCCCGACTCGTTCGGCTACAGCGGTTCGCTCCCGCAGATCGCCCGGGCCGCGGGTGCCGACTACTTCTTGACCCAGAAGATCTCGTGGAACGAGATCAACCGCTTTCCGCACCACAGCTTCGAGTGGGAGGGCATCGACGGCACGCGCATCTTCACGCACTTTCCGCCGGTCGACACCTACAACTCGCAGCTGTCGGGCGCCGAGCTCGCGCACGCGGAGCAGAACTTCGCCGACAAGGGCCACGCGAACACCTCGCTGGTGCCGTTCGGCTGGGGCGACGGCGGGGGAGGGCCGACCCGCGAGATGCTCGCGGCCGCGCAGCGCACCGCGTCGCTCGAAGGCTCCCCGACGGTGCGGCTCGCCTCGCCGTCCGAGTTCTTCGCGGCCGCGTCCGCCGAGTTCGATCCCGCGCCCGTCTGGGCGGGCGAGCTCTACCTGGAGTTCCACCGCGGAACCTACACGTCGCAGGCGCGCACGAAGCAGGGCAACCGCCGCAGCGAGCACCTCTTGCACGAGGCCGAGCTCTGGGCGACGACGGCTGCGGTGCGCACGGGCGCCGAGTATCCCGCCGACGCACTGCGCGAGGCGTGGCATACGGTGCTCCTGCAGCAGTTCCACGACATCCTTCCCGGTTCGTCCATCGGTTGGGTGCACGACCAGGCCGTCGAGAACTACACCGCTGTCGCCCGCTCGCTGGAGACGCTGATCGCCTCCTCGTTCGAGGCTCTGCGGGGCCGGGATGGAGCCGCCGACTCGGTAGCGACGACGTTCAACGCCTCGCCGTTCGCGATCGACGGCGTGCCGGCGTTCGGCGCCGCGACACCGGCGGTGGGTGCGGATGTGCGACTCGCGACCGACGGCGACGATCACGTCATCGAGAACTCGGCGCTGAGCATCCGGATCGACGGAGCCGGCCTGATCTCCTCGATCGTCGAGGTCGCTTCGGGCCGCGAGGTGCTGCCTCCGGGCACCCGGGCGAACGTTCTGCAGGTCTTCCGCGACACCCCCACCCAGTGGGACGCCTGGGATGTCGACGTCGAGTACCGCCGGTCGGGCGACGACCTCGTCGCGCTCGACAGCCTGGAGGTCGTGACCGACACCCCGCAACTCGTCGCGGTGCGCATCGTGCGCTCGTTCGGCGAATCGGTCGTCACGCAGACCCTCAGTCTGCGGGCGGGGTCGCCGGCGCTCGACATCGAGACGCACGCCGACTGGCACGAGCGGCAACGGATGCTGAAGCTCGCCTTCCCCGTCGACGTGCACACGTCTTCGGCGCGTTCTGAGATCCAGTTCGGCCACATCGATCGGCCCACCCACACGAACACGAGTTGGGACACGGCCAGGTTCGAGACCGCGGCGCACCGCTGGGTGCACGTCGCCGACGCGACCTTCGGGGTCGGCGTGGCCAACGATTCGACCTACGGCCACGACATCACCCGGCACGCGCGCGACGGCGGGGGAACATACTCGCTCGTGCGGCAGACCCTGTTGCGCGCGCCGTTGTTCCCCGACCCCGAAGCGGATCAGGGTGAGCACGTGCTGCGCAGTGCCATCGTCGTCGGCGGTGTCGACCGGGCGATCGAGGAGGGCTACCGTCTCAATCTGCCGGTGCGCGAGGCGCTCGGTGCGGCCGTCGAGCCGCTCGTCGCATCCTCGAACCCCGCCGTCGTCATCGAGACGGTCAAGCTCGCCGAAGACGGGTCGGGGGATGTGATCGTGAGAATTTACGAAGCATTCGGCGCGAGGGCGACCTCGACCATTGCCACGACCTTCGCACACCTCGGTGTCGTGGAGACCGATCTGCTCGAACGGGAGCAGCGCGCGACTGCGCTGCTTTCGGGCGACGACGCGGGCGCAGTCGTCTCTCTGCGGCCTTTCCAACTCGTCACGCTGCGCTTCGCGCGCGGCTGACGACAGACCGTCCGCCCCGGGCCGCGCGAACCCCGGGGCGGGCGACACTCCCGCCATACGGAGGGAACTCCCAGTGCCGATGAGGCAGGATAGGTAGGTCGTTTCCTCGTCGCGCGCGCTCACCCGCCCGTGAAAAGCCCCCTCAGAAAGTTTCCGACTCTTTGCTTCACTCCCGAAAGCCGCAGCGAACCCGCCGCACCTACCTCCCCGCCCTCGAGGCGGAGACTCAGGAGACGCCGGAGAAGCAGCGGTCGGGCCGCGCGGCGCTGCGCGAGGTCAGGGAGCGCAAAGCCGCGATCGAGCGGCACCGGGCGTCTCACGTTCCCTCACGCGCACCGCGCATCAAAGGCATCCGTCGCCCCTGGTTCCAGGCTCTGCTGATGGTCGCTGTGACCGGTCTCGTCGGCACGGCGGCCCTGCCTGCCTACGCGTCGTCCGACACGGCGTCGGTGAACGGCGACACCCGCGTGGCGCTCGCCGTGCAGACGCTCACGGGCGGTGCGCCGACGGCGACAGTGCCCTCCGCCACGCGTGAGGGCTACAGCGTCGTCGAGAACGCCACGATGCTCGACTCGACAGAGAACAACTTCGTCTCCGCCTCCGTGCGCGAGCTCGCCACCAAGCTGATGGCGGCCGCCGCCAGCGGGCGCCTGGTGGGGTCGACTCCGAACCACATCCCGGAGATCCAGAACCTGGCCGAGGGCCGTGTGGTTCCCGGATGCGGTGTCGACTACCGCGTGCTGCAGGCGATCGACGTGGCCCTCAACACGTTCGGCTCGGTCGGCGTGAGCGACATCAACCGTCACTGCACCGGCCAGATCGAGGGTGCGGGAACCGAGTCGGCGCACTACGTCGACGGCGGCGGTCACGCGGTCGACTTCTACCTCCTCGACGGTCGCCCGCTGACCGGCGGCGACGCCCAATCGGTGAAGCTCATCCAGGCTCTCGACCCTCTGGTGCCGAACGGCTCGGGGCTCGGCCAGGTCGAATGCCGCGCGTCGATGGACCTGCAGAACTTCAAACCGTTCGACGACACGTGCAACCACCTGCACCTCGACTTCCTGAATTCCGAGGGCGCGAGCCTCAAGGAGTGACCATCGCCGGCGACCCGAACTGGGGGCGCCGTGCGTTACGGTGACGGCTCACCGGTCTCCCTCGAGATCGAGCGCGCCGCGGCTTGGCGGCGGGGTGCGTCCTGTTCGGATCGCCCGCGGCGCTCACGCAGCCGGCCGAGCCCGGCGTCGAGCGCCATGAGCGCCGCCGCGAGCGCGGCGGTCGCGGCGGCGCCGACGAGCAGTGCCAGCGGTGCTGTCGAGGCGACGATTCCGGCGATCGCCACACCCGCTGACGAGAAGGCCACTTTGAGGCCGGCCATCGTCACGAAGACCTGCGCGCGAGCCTCCGGCGGAGAGTACTCCGCTCGGGCGGCGAGGCTCGACGTGAACTGCACGGCGCTCGCGAGTCCCGTCAGAGCGAACGCCGCGGCCGCGAGGATGAGCGTGGGCGCCAAGGCGCAGAGAGCAGCGAAGAGGGCGATCGCAACGGCGGCCCGGGCGACCGCGCGTTCGGGCGAGCCGCGCAGCGGTCTGACGGTCATCGCGACCGAACCGACGAGGTTGCCGACGCCGAAAGCGGAGACGAGCACGGCCGTCGCGCTCGGGCCGAGGGGGTGGAGGGTCGCGGCCGCGACGGCGAGAAGCGGCATCGCGCCGACGGCGAACGCCGTCACGCCGGTGCCGACGGTCACACGGCGAAGGGGCGGCACGCTGAACAGCACGGCCAGGTTCTTGCGGAAGGACGGCCGGGGCGCGTCATTCCTCTCGGCGGTGGCTCCGGGGCGGCCGACGGGTAGCGCTGTGAGAAGAGCGGCCGCCACCAGAGCGAAGGCGGCGACGACGAGAATCGCGGCCAGGG
The DNA here is from genome assembly GCF_042880955.1 of Leifsonia sp. NPDC058292. Lineage (NCBI taxonomy): Bacteria > Bacillati > Actinomycetota > Actinomycetes > Micrococcales > Microbacteriaceae > Leifsonia > Leifsonia sp. NPDC058292. Next base: position 134,421 of record NZ_JBHVYL010000002.1, on the reverse strand, counting down.
GCGTGACGGCTGAGGCGATCAAGGCGATGGCGACCGGACCGAGCGTTCCGGCCAGCCCGTAGGTGAGCGCATCCATGCCCTGCGCCCGGCGCTGAGCGGATCGTTCGTCGCGCACCAGCCCGGCGAGCCGACTGCTCAGACCGCCGGTGAGGAGGGGCCCACACGCACCGGCGATCACGAGCGCGATCACGCTGAGCGCCGTCGCGCCGACCGTGAACGCGGCAGCGGCAGCCCCGACGCACAGCGCGTAACAAGCGAACGCCGTCGCGAGAACGGCCGCGGGGTGCGCCGAGCGGTCGAGCAGCGGCGCAATGAGAGGGCCGGCGAGATGCGGCGCCGTCAGCGCGGCGGCCAGGAGACCGGCGACGGCAGCATCGCCTTGGCCCGCCGTGGCGAGCAGAACGAATCCGACGATCGCGCCGGCGTCGGCGCTCCGCGCGAGCGTTGCAGTCACCGCATAGAGCGCGATCACCGTGTGCCGCCCATCCGAGTCCTCCCTCGCGCCTGCGCCGTCGTCATCACCGGTTCAGCCGGTGATTCCACTCTTGTCCCGATTCTCATCACCTGTCAAGGTGGTGATATGCAGTTCTCGTTTCTTGCCGGCAATCTGGCGCTGGACTTCGTGGCGACCATCGCGAGCCGTGACACGGTCGCCGAAGAAAAGCTGGTCACCGCCGCCGACCTGGCGGAATGGCTCGTTCTCAGTGGTGCCGTCGGCGAGCCTCCCGTGGTGAGTGGCAGCGAGTTCGATCGAGCGATCGCCCTGCGGGAGACGATCTACGGCGCCCTCCGCGAACGAACGGCCGGGCGCGCCCCGAGCGATCGCGCCGTAGCGGCGATCAACTCGGCCGCCGCCGTGGCGACTCCGGTTCCTGTGCTGTCCGACGGCGCCGTGGTGAGCCGTGGGTCGGCGGATGCGGCGCTCGCGCTCATCGCCCGCGCATCCCAGCAGGCGCTCACCGATGATCGCTTGCGGTTCTGCGACGGCGCGGACTGCACGCGCCCCTTCATCGACTCCTCCCGAGGCGGCTCCCGCCGGTGGTGCGGCATGTCCGGCTGCGGAGATCGGGCGAAGGCCGCCGCCTACCGTCGGCGACTCGCCGTTCGCGGGTGACGCGGTTCGCGCTCGCGGTTGCGGTCTCGCTCGCCCCGGAGTCGTAATGACCGGACTGCACCGGCCGCGCCGCGAACCGGCCCGTACCGTTGTCTTCGGCCTGTCACGCTCCTTCGTCTCACAGAGAACTCATCGGTTCCCTAGTCGGCTCCGAATTCTGCGCGGATAGTTGACGGGACCTCCCTGCTCGTCGCTCAGGGCACCACCTTCGCCGCTCAAGCGCTCGACGCGAACGGCGAGGTGCTCGCCGCCTCGAAGACCATCAGCGCTGATCGGTGATGCCGGGTTTGTTGCGAAGAATGCCCGAGGCGGGCTCGAGGTACGGGCCGACGAACTCAGGCAAGGCCGTAGCGGGCGCGGGTGCGACGTACCAGCTCGTCGGCGTCGAACTCCCCCTCGACGAACGCTGCAGCGTCCGCGCGATACTCGCTCGAAGAGGTCAGCCCCTCCATCTCGGAGTTGTGCGCGGCGTCAGCCACCACACGCTCGCGGAGATAGTGCTCAGCCGCGGAGATCGTGCTCACGCTCTTGACGCTCATCGCTGCCCCTTTCGACCTCTCCAGGCTACCCGGCGTGCTCAAAAGCCCCCAGGGAGGGTTTTGAACAGAACGGGGTTTCGGCAAGGGTTTTGAGCAACTTTGTATCCTTGCAATTCCGTGGGCGCGGCTTGGCCAACGTCGAGCCGCTCGGAAACGATCGCGGTCTCAACCGGTGAACGCACCACCCGGCTCTGAATCGAGCGTAGCGGGGTTGGGTGTGTCCGCTCGTTGGATGGCGCGGTAGGCGGTGGAGCGTGCGACGCCGAATAGTTCGGCGATTTCGGATCTGGCGTGAGCTCCCTGGCGGTGCAGGTTCACCAGGTGTCGCTCTTGTGCAGCGGAGGGTTTGGGCTTCTTACCGCGGAGGCGACCTTTGGCCTTCGCGACGGCCATCCCCTCGCGCGTGCGCATTCGAATCAGGTCGGACTCGAACTCCGCGACCATCCCGAGCACATTGAACAGCAGCCGGCCAACCGGGTCGCTCGGGTCATGGACGCTGCCGCTTAGGCTGAGTGCGACGCCCTTCCGCGTGAGTTCGTCCGCGATGTCACGCGCGTCTGGCAGGGACCGGGCGAGTCGGTCGAGTTTCGCTACGACGAGGGTGTCGCCGGAACGCACCGCGGCTAGCGCTTCGCGGAGGCCGGGTCGCTCGCGGTTGCTCCCCGTGAGGCCGTGGTCGACGTGGATGTTCTCCTCGTCGACGCCGAGCGCGCGGAGTGCGTTGCGTTGCGCTGGAGGTCTTGGGCGTTGGTGGAGACGCGTGCGTAACCGATGCGCATGATTCGGACTGTAGCGTTTAACGCGCCATCGCCGGGCATATTTGCGGGCGGGTCTTACGGGAATCGTCGGCCGCGAAAATACGCGATCCATCGGATGAGAACTGGACCTGTTTCGTGTGTCCCGTTGATCGACCGGTGTGCGGGCAGCTAAAGGACCTCGATTAGTTTTGCGACGGCAATCATCTTCGCAACGAACTTGTGGAGGTCCGTCCCAAGCGACCGTGGCCGGCGGTCACAGCTCCCTCTCCAATAGTCCACAATCGCCGAAAGCGCTCCGACACCCGACAATCTGACCGCCGCGACGTCCAGATCAGGGGCCGTTAGATGGCCGTCCGAAGTGCGCGGGCTCGCCAGACAACGGCGTGGACTCCCTGCTCAGGACGGACCGAAGAGAACCAGGCTCCGATCTTGCGGGAGCGCCATTCACTTGTTCCAGCATCCAGATGATTTCGCCAGACTCGGCGTCGCGCCCTAAGCGGGCGATCGCGCTCAGCTGCCCTGTATCCGGGCTGTAGAAGTTCATCGCCGAGTAGACCTTTCGGACCTTCTCGACCATCGCGGATGCAGCCCTATCGGCACGGTACGACGTCGAACACCATCCTGGCGAGTGCCCGACTGTGGCTTCCGTCGGTCGTGCCATTCGCCAAGATCAGCTACACGCTTCGATTGGGTCGGCGAACATCTTTCCATTCCTTCACGCTGGAACGACCAGACGCTCTCCTGGTTCGATCACGGTGACGGGAACGTCTGGGGCGAGTCGGCGGGCGGCATCGACGTAGAGCGCCGGGTCCTTGTCGCTTTTGAGGATGAGGCGGTCGCCGACGGAGCCGGCGGTGAAGGCGTAGTGCTGCGGGATGGCCAGTTTGGGGCGCAGGACTGAGGTGAGTTCGGCGGCTTCCTCGGCGTTCATGACGACCTGCTTGTTTCCGGCCATCCGTAAGTGGAGACCGTTGACCGGGAGCAACGTTACGTCGAGGGGACCGAAACGGTCGGTTAGGGTGCGCAGTTCCGGGGTGAGGAGCGTGTCGCCGGCGAAGTAGACGCTGCGGCCGCCGCCTGTGATCACATACGTGACTTCGTAAACGCCGTGCTCGCCGGGGGCCGCGTTGAATGTCAGGTCGCCGACGTTCGTGCTCTCCCACGCCTCAAGTGGGGTGACGTTCGTGAAGCCGACCTTCCTCGCCTTTTCGACGACGGGACCGGCGACAATCATCGGTACGTCCTTGTCCGGGTAGCGCTTGAACGCGTCCAGGTCGCAGTGGTCGTAATGCTCGTGGCTGATCACGACAGCATCGAGGTGCGGTAGTTTCTCCGGTTGGAACGCGATGGGCTCGCCTGGGTGGTAGAAGGTCTTCTGTGAGAACCACGGGTCGGTGAGCACCGTCAGTCCCCCGATCTCGATCAGGTGACAGCTGTGGGTGACGCGGGTGATGGCGAGCGACTCGGTCATGACGGTTCCTTCACTTGGCGGGCAGCGGGTGTGGACAGCAACGAGGTCACCGGCGTCCTGCCGGAACGGTTGTGGGCACACCGAGCGGTGTGATGACCCGGCGACTAATGCGCCACAGCCCGTCGCGTCGTTGCAGAACGTCGTCGTGGGACACGGCGTGGGCCGAGCCGTCCGCCATGATCATCAGCCCTCTGGACTTGACCGTCGCGGTATCCTCTCCCGCGCTTGTCGCGATGATGTTCGTCACGAGATGCGCAAGCGGAGCGTGGCCGCTTTCGGCCAAGCGTCCCGCCGCGACGCGGATCGCGTCGATTCCCTGAAACGCTCCGAGGCCGCTCGCGGTCGCTGACATGTCATAAACCGCATCCGGCGCGAACAGATCATCCAACCGGTCCAACTGGTTCGTGTCGACGATGTGGGCGTGGAGGGCCAGAGTGTCGTTGATGTCGAGACGGTCCTGGATGGTCAGCATGAGCAGTCCCTTTTCGTGGATGGCTGTTGGTACTCAGTACCGTAACACACTGAGTTCCGTACGGTGTCAAGTACCTTTTGCGTGTAGTGTTGGACCGTGTCGCAAACCATCCCGGCCCGTGAGTCCCTCACGGAGCGAAAACGACGTCTCGCCCGCCAGCGCATCATCGAGGCCGCGGACGAGCTCTTCGCCGTGAAAGGGTTCGACAATGTCTCCGTAACGGACATCGCTGCGCGCGCGGATGTCGGACGCACGACGTTCTTTCGATATTTCGGCGACAAGGCCGAGGTCGTATTCGCCCACGAAGAGGAAATGCTCGACCGGATCACCCAGTTCGCGACGGCCGAGTCCGTAGGCCCCGCCCGCACCACCGCGGAAGCCGTCGAACAGCTGAGGCCCATCGTGGTCGCACTATGTGATTACGCAAGCGACAACATCGACGGGTATGCGCTCCACTACGAGCTGGTCGAGAAGCACCTCGAACTGCGCGCACACGATGCCCTGAAGACGCAGCTGATCGCCGATCGATTCACCCAACTTCTCGTAGGGCGTGGCACGAGTGAGCCCACGGCCGTGTTCGCCGGCCAGGTGGCGCTGGCCTGCTATCAAATAGGCCGACGTCGGTCGACAAGTCCCAGCCAGCTTGGCGCCCAGACTCAAGCCGCGTTCGACCAGTTAGCAGCGCTCTGAACGGTCGCCGGCTCGCGCTCGGACTCACCCATCTCTGGTATCGAGGCGAAGCTCGAACGCCGACCGATCAATACGCAAAACCTCCGCACATCGCCGACATCTGGTCGCCAAGCACCATCACTACCCGGGAGCACCTTTACGTGCCCGCTGAGGGATCCCTATTCAGACGGCCTGCGCGACCTGGGCGGCTCATCCGCTCGACGGATGCTGAGCTCCCCGGTTGCAGCTACCGTGGACGGCGTGAGCCGATGGTCGGGAAGGGGTCGAGCGAGCGCAGCACTGATTCCTGTCGGGAGCTTATTGCTCGTCGTAGTCGTCCTGATGATCGTGACGCAGCTCGGCTACGCGTCGAAGAACTCGTGCGCTCGTTTCGGGCCTGCGCCGGCTGGGGCGATACGGACAGACGCCGGAGGGTCTGTCCGCGAAGCCCGAAGCTGGTGGCCCATCGGAACCGTTTGCAACTGGGAACGTATCGATGGCGCCGGCACGGTCCGGTCGCAGGTAGGCAGCGACGCGCTCACGGCTGCTACCTATGGCATTGCTGCCCTGGGATTCTTGAGCACGATCGTGGGGGCGTCGCAGCGTCGACGAGCAGCTCCCGACCGGTAGCCTCCCGACGGCGTGATCCGATCTCAATCCCCACGACGGCCTCCCCTGAGGCGCACTCAAGGATCGCTATTCGTGCATCCTGGTCAGCCGACCGTGTGGGGACCTGCTTTGCGTTCGCGGGAGGTCGGCTCGGTATGGCTGCCGCCCGCCGTTGCGGGCGATCTCCCGAGACACCGTCGAGGGCGAGCGCCTCAGGATCGCTGCGATCGCGCTGCTGGATAGCCCAGCAGCGATGCCACGCGAAACTCCCTCGCGCTCGGCAACGGTGAGCTGTTGCTTGCCGCGTGCGCGGGCTCGGGGTCTAACGCCTCCGTGTAGCGCCAACACCGTGCGGACCGCATGAGGTCGCGGAGCCTCCGCGCGATCAACCGGCTCGATTCACCTCGTGCCCATCGCTCCCACAGTTCGTCCTCCAGCTCACTCGTGAACACCAGCCGCACCTCCGGATCAATCCTTCCCGAACGGTGCATCGACCGGTTGAGACCGCGATCGTATTCGGTCGAGCTCGGCGGGCTGCAGAAGACTTACTGTTGTGGGCGGGCGTCAGCTCGACCTGGCAAGACTTGCCCGCCGCATCACCGGCCGGCTGACGTAAGTGCGCCCAATCTCGTCGAACCCAGCGGCGCGGAACATTGAGACAGTACCGGTGAACAGTGCGGACGCGGACGGAGCGCTCTTCAAAAGCGCCACGTCAACCGGATGTCCGTCCAACACCGTCGCGCCATGCTCCTGAGCCCACGTTGCGGCGGCCCCGAGCAGCTCGACGCCCACGCCCGCACCGCGGGACTCGCGGCGCACCGTGACGCAGGCGACCCACCACGCGAGCGGGTCAGGATCAAGAAGCTTCTGGAGTGCTCTGTTGCCCATGACGCCCGGCAAGGTCGCGCGCGGCACCACGCGGGTCCAGCCTGCCGGCTCGCCGTCCACGATCGCCGCCCATCGGTCGGCGCTTGCTGGCTCCACCCGAACGTCCATAGCTTGCAGTCTGCTCCCGTCCACCGGCGGCCGACCGATGATCAGACTCGACCTGGTGCAACACGAGCGTGATTGAATGGACGAGCGTATCGAGTTCCTTGCCCGCAACCGTACCGCGATCACCACGTATGACTGCCACGATCATTGCAAGCGCGACACAGAAGAGTCCCAGCAACAGCGCGACCTCGACCGCGAGCCCGGACCCTTCGACCAGGCGTCATGATTGTGAGATGGGCAAACTATCTAACTCTCGTTGGGTCATCACCGGCGCCGCAGGCAACATTGGAACACGCCTTCGCAGGGCGCTGCGCGCGTCGGGGGTCGACCTGATCTCGACCGATGTCCGGCTTGCTGACGCTGTAGACGATCATGATCGCGTCGTCACGGCCGACCTGTCTGACCTGGCACAGCTCACGACCCTGTTCGACGGCGCAGACGGCATCATCCATCTCGGTGGCCTGTCCGATGAGGCCGACTTCCATGACCTTGCCGAGGTGAATATCGTTGGGACGTACCACGTGCTCGAAGCAGCGCGTCGGAACGAGGTGCCTCGCGTCATCTACGCCAGCAGCAATCGAGTGACCGGCATGTACCCAACGACGACCCTGGTCGACCACACGATGCCCCCCCGACCCGACGGCTTCTACGGCGTTTCGAAGGTAGCAGGCGAGGCCCTCTGCCAGCTCTACTCGGACAAATTCGACCTCAGCACGATAGCTTTGCGCATCGGGAGTTACGAGGTGCAGCCGAGCACCCCTCGTGAGCGCCACACATGGCTCAGTCACAATGATGCCGTCCGCGCGTTCGTCGCTGCGATGACCACCACCGCGCACCATGCCACGTTCTACGCGGTGTCGGCCAACTCGGCCCCCTGGTGGGACAGGGCCGAAGGTGAGCGGCTCGGCTACGTGCCTGAGGATGATGCCGCTGAATGGTCTCTTACCGGTGAACTGGGGGAACCCCAAGGCGGCCAGTTTGCATCGCAAACCTACTCACTCGACCGGATGCGTCAATAGCTGGGACTCGACTCGCGCACGGAACCGGTCGTTCCGGGCGGCCGAAGGTCAAGCGCCATTCGGCAGCGTCGCCGCCGTCGGTGGTGGTGACCTTCTGCACGATCGATCGTCTAGAACAGGGTGAGCGCGGCCCACTGCAGGAGGATGACCGTCTTGCCGTCGACGATGCGGCCGTCGGCGATCATCGCCAGGGCGTCGTCGTAGGCGACGGTCACCGCCTCGATCTCTTCGCCCTCCTCTTCGACGCCACCGCCGGTGCCGGTGAGATCGGCCGCGGTGTACGGGGCCGCGAAGAAGTGCACGCGCTCCGTCACCGAGCCGGGGCTCATGTAGAGATCGAACAGGTGGCGCAGTTCGCCCACCTCGACCCCGAGCTCCTCGGCGGCCTCGCGGCGGATGGCGTCTTCGGCGGAGTCGTCATCGAGCAGTCCGGCTGCCGCCTCCACGAGCATCCCGTCGGGGTGGTCGTTGACGTAGGCGGGAAACCGGAACTGGCGGGTCAGCAGAATGGTGCGAGCGACCGGGTCGTAGAGCAGGATGGTCGCGCCGTTTCCGCGATCGTAGGTCTCGCGCTGCTGAGTCGTCCATGCACCGTCGCGCCCGCGGAACTCGAACGTCGTGCGGCGCAGCACATGCCAACCGTCGGAGGTGACCTCGACATCGCGCACGCGCACATCCGGGTTGCGGTCGAGGTCGCGGCCGAGCAGCTGCAAGCCCGTTCGTCCGCGGGAGTCGGGGATGCCTGTGCCGGGCCGTTCTGAGGTCATGGTTCGACCCTAACCCGGCTGCCTGAGCACCTCAGCGGTCGCGGTAGCGGCGACGCACCTCTCGCGAGGCGAGGATGTCGGCGGCGTCGGCATCCTGCAGCTTCAGAATCGCCTTGTTCGACTTGAGCGGCAGCCGGAGCGCCGAGTCGGCCTCGATGCCGCTGACCAGTTGGCGGGCCCGCTCGATCTCCGAATCGAGTTCGGCGCCGAGCAGCAGCACCACGTTCGCTATCCAGATCCACAGCAGAAACACGATGACGCCGGCCAAAGAGCCGTACGTCTTGTCGTAGCTGCCGAAGTTGGCGACATAGAAGGCGAACAGGGCGGAGGCTATCCCGAGCAGCACGATCGCGGCGAACGAACCCGTGGTGAGCCAGCGGAACTTGGTCTGCCGTACGTTCGGCGTCGCGTAGTAGAGCAGTGCGACCAGGAGCACGAGGGCGACGATCAGCACGGGCCACTTGAGAACCGACCACAGCACCTGCACCGTCTCGCCCACGTGCAGCGCGCCCCCGATCGCCGTCGCGACGGGGCCGGAGAGCACCAGCAGCACCGCGACGAGCGCGATGAGGAGTAGCGCGGCGATCGTCACACCCAGCTGAACGGGGCGCAACGAGAAGACCGTGCGGCCCTCCCGAACTCCGTAGATGCGGTTGAGCGCGCGGCCGAACCCGCCGACGTATCCCGACGCCGACCAGATGGCGCCGACGATGCCGATGGCGAGGGCCCACCCGCTGGCGGGAGAGGCGGCGAGGTTCTCGATGGGGCCCTTGACCGCATCCAGTGCGCCAGGGGCCAACTCTTCGACGATGCCGAAAAGGGCGTCGATGCCCGACTTGCTCTGTCCGATGAGACCCAGGATGCTGACGAGCGCGATCATCGCCGGAAAGAGCGACAGCACCCCGAAGTAGGTGAGGCCGGCGGCGAGGTCGGTGACCGCGTCGCGCGAGAAGCTGTGCAGCGTGCGCTTGAGGATGAACTTCCACGGCAGCCGGAACCAGGAGACGTGGTTCATCCCCTCGATGCGGCCGACCGCTTCGGCCCTCGCGGTTCCGACTCCGCCCAGGTCAGCGGGCGGCACGGTTCCGGCCCCGCGTCAGCAGCACGACGGCGCCGGTTGCGGCGCCGACGATCGCGAGGAACAGACCGGCGAAGAAGACAGGATGCGAACGGATCTGCACGCCGGGATTGAACGTCGCGAAGAGGTCGTCGAGGGTCGACGCGAGTTCGTCGCGGGTCTGCTCGAGGTCGAGTTTCAGCACGTTCATGCCGGCGGTTTTCTGCAGAGGAGGACGCTCGGGTCGTTTGTCGGTCACGGGCGTTCCCCTTTCAGTGCGCGGAGGTCGTCGCCGAGCTCTTGCTTCAGGTCGTCGGGCACCGGAGGCATCCCGCGTTTCAGGCTCGACACTCCGATCAACGCGGCGATGCCGCCGAGCACGAGAAGGATGGCGCCCACGACGAGTGCCGCGAGCCACGCCGGCCAGATCAGGGCGAAGGCGAGCACCGCCGTCGTGACCAGCGCGCAGAGCGCGAAGAACACGAAGACGAGCGCGCCGACCAGCAGCCCGGCGCCGACGCCCGCCGCCTTGGCCTTGGCCGTCATCTCCGCCTTGAAGAGCGCGAGCTCACCGGCGACCAGACGGCGCAACTGGGCGACCAGGTCGCGCGTCAACTCGGGCAGAGGGCGAAGCCCTCGGGTGGTGCGTCGCCGCTCACGCGGGAGGGGCGGCTTGTCGAAACTCATGTGGGCTCCCTTCAGGCCGTCTCGTGGCGACGCTACTCCCGCATCCGGCCGAGGCCAAGGGCTCACGGCGTGTGTGCGGCGGTCTGGACGGAGGCGGCACGGCGCTCCACACTAGACACATGAGCGCTGCGGACAATACTCAACGGGGAGGGATCCTGGTGGCCGTGGTCGCCGGGCAGCCGACCGCCGTTCTCGAACAGGCCGCACGCCTGGCCGACGACCTCGATGTCGCCCTCGTCTGCGCGAACGTCGACCCCAACCGCTACCTGGTCTCCAGCTATGTCGACGGCACCGTCGTCGCGCTGCCGTACGACCCCGATCTGCCGGAGGTCGAGGACGAACGGTTCGACCCCGACCTGGAGGCGCACGTGCGGGCGGTTCTCGAACCGATCGGGGTTCGCTACAGCCTGGAGCAGCTCGCCGGCGACCCGTCGTGGGCGCTGGCGCGGCTGGCCGAGGAGGTCGACGCGCGGTACATCGTCGTCGGAACGCGCGAGGCCGGCATCAGGGGGAGCATCCGCGAGTTCTTCAACGGGTCGATCGCCGTGCACCTCGCGCACCGGCAGCACCGGCCCGTGATCGTGGTGCCGCTCGCGCCGGTCGCCGGTGAGGGCCAGCTGCCGTGGGAGGAGCCGCCGGTGTAGCACCCGTCGGTTCAGCCCCCTCGGTATAGTGGGCGCACGGCGATGGATCTCGCCGGGGCCCGCGCCGAGCGCAGCCCGAACCGCACCGGTCGCTGATAGTTCCTACCTTCTTGCGAAGAATGGATGCTCTTGCCTGCGAAGAACCCGACGCCGGTGCACCTCCACTGGCGGCACATCGCGCTCGTGTTCGTGGGCGGTGCGCTCGGAACCGCCGTGCGTGCGCTTCTCGGCGCGACGCTGCCACCCGTCGCCGGTCTTCCCGTGGCCACCCTCGGCATCAACGTCGTCGGCGCCTTCGTGCTCGGGATGCTGCTCCAGTCCCTCGCTTCGGCCGGCCCTGAGGCGGGGCGCCGTCGTGATGTGCGCCTGTTCGCCGGCACGGGCATCCTCGGCGGCTTCACGACGTACAGCGCTTTCGCCGTCGACGCGGACGGGCTGATCGTCGCGCACAACGTCGGGGGGAGCATCCTCTACACCGTCGCCACGATCGTCGTCGGAGCGGTGGCGTCGATGGCCGGCATCGCCATCGCGGCCCGGCTCGAACGGAGGCCGCGATGACCCCGCTGCTCCTGCTCGCGGTGGCTGCGGCCGGCGGTCTCGGCGCAGTGGCCCGTTTCGTGTTCGACGGCGTGCTTCGCAGCCGGGTCGCCGTGAACTTTCCGCTCGGAACGACCGTGATCAACGTCACAGGGTCGTTCCTGCTCGGACTGGTGACCGGGCTCGCTCTCGTGCACGGCCTTCCGGCGGAGTGGCGCGCCGTGCTGGGTACCGGCTTCCTCGGCGGCTACACCACCTTCAGCACGGCCAGCTACGAGACGGTGCGTCTCGCGCTGCAGCGCCGCTACCGGGCGGCACTGTTCAACGGCTTCGGGATGATGGTGCTGGCCCTCGCGGCAGCCGGGCTCGGGCTGTGGCTGGGGTCGCTCTAGCCCTCGTCCTCGTCTCCGCCGTCTTGTTCCATCCACCACTCGGTGAACTCCTCGGCGCGACCGTCGGGAGCGAGTTTCACCACCCAGAGGTTGCTGTAGGTCGGGCCTTCGCGATACTCCGTCAGGCCCTCGACGAAATAGGTGAACGCGTCGCGACCGGCCAGACGCCACTCGAACGCCACCGCACCCGGGTCGTCTTGCGCGTCGAGCCAGCCCTCGACGATCTCGAGGTGGCCGTCCCACGGTTCCGCGAACGGTTCGGTGCGGTACGACGCGTCCTCGGTGAAGAGCGCGCGGATGTCGTCGGGGTCGTTGGACTCCCAAGCTCGACGGTAGAGGTCGATCCAGTGGGTGATCGCGTCGCTCATGGCACCGTTATACGCCCTCGTCGACCGCACACGCCAGGGCGGTTCGCGCGCCGGAGCCGATTCGGTACCCTGTGCACATGGAATCGGCGCTGGATTCGTGGAAAGAGTTCAACGTGGCGATCGCGGGCGCCGGCGCGGCGCTCGGCGGTCTGCTCATCGTGGCACTGTCGGTCAACATCAAGCAGATCGCGGAGTCCCGTGGCCTCGCCGCTCGGGCCGGTGCCGCCGTGGCGGCGCTCATCCTCGGGGTCGTGCTGGCGTGCGTGGCGCTCATCCCGGAGCAGTCGCTGCCGGCGTTCGGCGCCGAGGTGCTCGCCGGCACGCTGGGATGCGGTGTGATCGCGGTGCTCGCGGCGCGGGCGATCCTGTCGGACGACTCGCCGGGCCGCATCCGCACGTACGACGCCGGCCACATCCTCTCGTTCGTGCTGCCGCTCGTCGTCTACGCGGTGGGCGGGGTGATGCTCGTGCTGGGTCTGCCGGCCGGGCTGATGATCGTCGCGGTCGCGACGATCATCGCCTTGATCGCCGCGGTGGTCTTCTCCTGGGTCGCCCTGGTCGAGATCCTGCGCTGAGTCGCGCCTTCAGGCCGGTTCGGTCAGTGGAGGGCGAAGGGCGGCGCGGAGACGCCGGGGGTGACGGCGGCGGCGGGGTCGCTGCCGACAGCGAGGATGCGGTTGGCGGCGTCGACGTGCACGACGGTCGGCTCGAAGACGCGGGCCTCCTCGTCGGTCAGCTGCGCGTACGAGATCACGATGACGAGGTGGCCGACCTCGGCCAGGTGGGCGGCGGCGCCGTTGACGCCGATGACGCCGCTGCCGCGCTCGCCGGCGATCAGATAGGTTTCGAACCGGCTGCCGTTCGCGATGTCGACGACGCTCACCTGTTCGCCCGGCAGCAGGTCGGCCGCGTCGAGCAGTTCTTGGTCGACGGTGAGAGACCCGACGTAGTGCAGGTCGGAGTGCGTCACCGTCGCGCGATGGATCTTGGACTTGAACATCGTTCTGAGCATGATTGCCTCAATTCTTGCAGCCCGTGGAGCTCTTGCGCGGCTAGTGGACGAGCGCGAGCTGGGGGAGCGCCGAGATGAGGGTCGCGAGTTCCGGCACCTCGTGGGCACCGGCGAGCGCGCGCTCGAGGGCGTCGTCATGGATGGGCCGCGCCGTGTCGAGCAGGCGGTGGCCGGCGGCGGTGAGCTCGGTGTAGATGCCCCGCCTGTCGTCGTCGCACAGCACGCGGGTGAGCAGGCCGCGCTCTTCGAGACGGTTGACGAGGCGCGTGGTGGCGCTGGGGCTGAGGGCGCTCGCGCGGGCCAGCTGCTGCATCCGCATGTGCCAGCCGTGCTGACGACTGAGGGCGTCGAGCACCGTGTACTCCACCACGGAGAGTCCCGCCTGCTTGCTGAGCGAGCGCTCGAGTTCGGTCTCGATGAAGTCGTGCAGTGCGGCGAGCGTGCGCCAGCCCTGCGCGCGCACCTCGAGGGCGTCGTCGGCGATTCCCATGGTGGCCTCTCTGTGTCGAACGCAACCGTCGTCGCAGTCGCGCCGCAGGTTGCGAGAAGTATTTGCATGTGCAACTATTTATGACGCGCCTGCAACTATTAGCGTACGCGTCGCATCCCCAAACCAGAAACCAACTCAGGGAGTTCTCATGCCTGTCGGTCTCATCGCCCTCGCCCTCGGCGGCTTCGGCATCGGCCTGACCGAATTCGTCATCGCCGGGCTGCTGCCCGAGGTCGCCGCCGACTTCCATGTCGACGAGGCCGCTGCCGGCTGGCTGATCTCCGGCTATGCGCTCGCCGTCGTGGTCGGCGCGCTCGGCCTCACGGCCGCCGTCACGCGGCTGCCGCGCAAACCCGTGCTGCTCGGCCTCATGGTGCTGTTCATCGCGGGCAACGCGCTGTCGGCGATCGCCCCGACCTACGAGGTGATGCTCTCGGGTCGCGTTCTCGCAGCCCTGTGCCACGGAGCCTTCTTCGGCATCGGCTCCGTCGTCGCCGCCGGCATGGTCGCTCCCGAGAAGCAGGCGCGGGCGATCGCCCTGATGTTCACGGGACTGACCGCGGCCAACGTGCTCGGGGTCCCGTTCGGCACACTCCTCGGCCAGGCGCTCGGCTGGCGGTCCACGTTCTGGGCCATCACGGCCATCGGCGTCATCGCTCTGATCGGCGTGGCGGTGCTCGTTCCGCGCAGCACCACGACGGCTTCGGGCGGTGGCCTGCTGAAGGAGCTGACGGCGTTCCGCTCCGGGCAGGTGTGGCTGTCGCTGATCGTGACCGTGCTCGGTTTCGGCGGGATGTTCGGAGCCTTCACCTACATCGCGTACACGCTCACCGAGGTCTCCGGGTTCGCCTCCGCCGCTGTGCCATGGCTGTTGGTGCTGTTCGGCCTCGGACTGTTCGCCGGCAACGCCATCGGTGGACGCTTCGCCGATCGGGCGCTCGACAAGAGCCTGCTGCTCCTCCTGATCGGGCTGTCCGTGGTGCTGACCGTGTTCGCGCTCGTCGCCGGCAATCCGGCCGCGACCGTCGTCGCGCTCGTACTGATGGGCGCGTTCGGGTTCGCGACCGTCCCCGGTCTCCAGATGCGGGTGATGATCTACGCCGATCACGCACCGACGCTCGCCTCCGGCGCCAACATCGCCGCCTTCAACCTCGGCAACGCGCTCGGCGCCTGGATCGGAGGGCTCACCATCACGGCGGGCCTCGGCTACACGTCGCCGCTCTGGGCGGGCGCCGCGATCACGGTCGGCGCGGTCGTCGTCATGGCCGTCGCAGCCGGTGCGGCCCGCCGCACCGCGCGCGTCAGCGCCGGAAAAAATACCGAGCACCCTCTTCCGGTGCGGTAGACCGAGGAGTACATTCAGCCTCAACGGACGGTCAGGGGGTGATCGTGAATGCAGACGCGTGTTGAAGAACGAGGGTCTCACCTCACTCCCGTGCGCCTTGTTCTCGGATCCCTGATCGGCGGCGCTGGCATCGCCATCCTCGGCTTCTTCTGGAGCGCCGGCTCGGCTTCGGCGGCAGAACCGGCCCCACAGCCGGCTCCCGTCGCACACTCTTTGCTGGGCGCCGTCGGATCGGTCGTGTCGGGCGTCGACGGCGCAGTGACCGGCGTGGTCAGTGACGTCGGCGGCGCGGTCGCGGCCGTCACACAGCCGGTCGCCGATGCTGCACCCGAGCCGGTGCGCGAGGTCGTCTCGACCGTCGTGACGCCGGTCACCACCGCCGTGCATGGCGTGGCCGAGACGTCGCCGGTGACTCAGGTCGTCTCACCCGTCGCCGGAGCGGTCGACGGCGTCGTGAACGCCGTCCCGCTCATCCACGATCTTCTCGGTGACGACCCCGTCACCTCCCTCGTCACCCCGGTCGCCGGGCTCGCCGACCACACGGTCGGCGCCGTCGTCGACCTGACCACGGATGCGGTCGACCCCATCGCGGGCGCGTCACCGCCTCCGGGTGACGAGTCGGGCGGGTTGCCCGCACTGCCCTCGCTCGTGCTGCCCGGCCTGGCCGTTTCGCCCGGTGCTTCAGCAGCCGTCGAGCCTCGGCCGCTCTTTTCCGCCCTGTCACAGGGCGGAGCGGGCCACGTGCCCGCGGCAGACGGCGCGCTGGGCGCGCTTCCGGTCGTCGGGTCGGCCGAGAACGCGCCCGGTGCACCGCCGGCGCCCGGCGGGCCGTACCCAGCTCATCCGCTGGCCGTCACGACCGGCGCCGGCGCCGGATCGGGCTCTGTCGCATCGGCCGCAGCAGTGGCGGTGGCGGAGAAGACTTTCGACATCGCGGGCGCCGCATCCGGTGCGCGGCCAGTGAACGCTGACGACGACCTGCCGTCGTCGCCCACCGCCGACCACGACATCAGCCCCGACTGAGTGGGTCCCGTCTGCCTTCAGGCAGAACGCGACCGAAGTCTCCCTTCTGGGAGCACACAACACTCATTCGAAAGGCAAAACCATGAACAAGTACGTGTCGAGGGGGCTGTGGTTCACCCTCTTCCTCGGCGGCCTGTCATTGGCTGGAGTCGGTGTCGCGAACGCGGCCGAGACCAGCGGTGACGACGGAGTCGCCTCGGGCGACCAAGCGGCCGTCACAGTAACCCTTCCCGTCACGCTGAGCGGAAACGGCATCAGCGTGATCGGCGACTCGCAGTCGACGGACTCGACGGCGGCTCCGGCTGCCGACCCGGCCCCGGCGGCGTCACCGTCTGTCGACGTCTCGACCTCCGGTCTCGGCGGGGTGCTCTCCGGCGCCCAGGCCCTGGTGGATGTGAGCGTGCCCGTCACGGTGACCGGCAACTCGGTCAGCGCTGTCGGCGATGCGTCGAGCAGCGACGCGACCGCGGCATCCGCTGCGCCCGCCGCCGCCGCTCCGGCTGCTGCTGAACCGGCGGCCGCACCGACGACGTCGGGCAGCGATGGTGTCGCTTCCGGCATCCAAGCGCCCGTGAACGCGGACGTTCCGGTCACCGTGGGCGGCAATGCGATCAGCGTGCTGGGCGACTCGACGTCGTCCGGTTCGACGACGCAGCCCGCCGCGGCGTCCGGCACGGCCGGTGATGGCCTGACGACGTCGGGTGAGAACGGCATCGGCTCGGGCATCCAGGCTCCGATCGATCTGGGGATCCCGGTCGTCGTCGGCGGCAACGCGATCAGCGTGCTCGGCGACTCATCCTCGTCCGGCGCGACAACGGCTGCTCCTGCGGCTGGATCGGGTAGCGACCCCGCAGCCGGTGCAGGTTCGACCACGACGGGTTCTGATGGGGTGCTCTCGGGTGTCCAGGTTCCTGTCGGCGCCGCGGTTCCGGTGACCGCTGGTGGCAACGCGATCAGCGTGGTGGGTGACTCGACCTCGTCGGGCTCGACCACGGCGGCTCCTGCGGCTGGGTCGGGGAGCGGCTCCGCTGCCGGTGCGGGATCGACCACGACGGGTTCTGATGGGGTGCTCTCGGGCATCCAGGTTCCGGTGGCCGGGGATGTCCCGGTGACGGCCGGCGGCAACGCCATCAGCGTGGTGGGTGACTCGACCTCGTCGGGCTCGACCACGCAGGGTGGCGCGGCAGGCGGTGGCTCGACGGGGATCACGACGGGCGGTGAGGGCGGCATCCTCGGTGGCGTTCAGCTGCCGATCGACCTCGGAGTTCCGGTGACCGTCGGCGGAAACGCGGTCAGTGTGATCGGCGACAGCGAGACGGACGGGTCGACGACAACGCCGACGACGCCGACCACCCCGACGACCCCGACGACGCCCACCACTCCGACGACGCCGACCACTCCGACCACCCCCACCACGCCGACGACCCCGGGTGACCCGGGAGCGGCCACGGTGACGGCGGGCTCGGGAACGACGTTGGCGCTCGGTGCAGGCTCTGCGACGACCCTCGCACAGACCGGCTCGAACGAGCTCGGCCTCGGCGCGATCGCTGCGCTGCTGGCCCTGCTGGGAGTCATTCTGATGTTCGGGGCGCGCAACCGCATCGCGCCGCGCGCTCACCGCATGCACCACAGCAAGTGAGAACGGGCGGCCGTGCCGCCGGGCCACGTGCCCGGCGGCGCGTCGTCATGCCCGAACGCGGGCGGGCGGGCGCGGCCGGGTCAGGGAGTGACGGTGAGGGTGGTCCAGGTGCGCGCTACGTCGGCGAGGCCGGCGGCGCGGAAGGCGAGGATCGCGGCGCCGATGCGCCCCGCATCCCCACCCAGTTCGCTGCGCAGGATGCGGGGGCTGCTGCGCCAGGCGAGACCGGCGGCGACGCGCGAGCGCAGGGGCGCGAAGAGCGCATCCCCGGCGCGGGAGAACCCGCCGCCGAGCACGATGACGGTCGGATCGAGCAGCAGGGTGAGGGTGACGAGGCCCTGGGCGAGCACGTCCACCGCTTCGCGCCAGACGGTGTCGGCGACGGCGTCGCTACCGAGGCGGCCCACGATCTCGCTCGAGGTGAGCGGGTCTCCGCCCGCCGCCGCGTAGCGCCGGGCCAGCCCCGCACCCGAGACGTACACTTCGAGGCACCCACGCTGGCCGCACGTGCAGAGCTCGCCGTCCTGCACCATCGGGATGTGCCCGAACTCGCCCGCGGCGCCGGTCGCGCCGGTGATCGTTCCGCCGGCGGTCACGAGGGCGGCCGCGACCCCGGTGCCGATCGGCACGAGCACGAAGTCGTCCGTTCCCCGCGCCGCGCCGAGGGTGCGTTCGGCGAGTCCCGCCGCCCGCACATCGTGGCCCAGCGCGACCGGAACGTCGAGAGCGTCACGCAGAGCATCAAGAAGGGGCACATCGCGCCAGTCGAGGTTCGAGGCGTAGAGCACGACGCCGCGCTCCTCGTCCACCATGCCGGGGGTGGCGACGCCCGCACCGACCACGGTGCAGCCGAGACCGGTGGCCAGCTCGCGCAGGTCGAGGAACAGCTCGATCAGCGCCGCGACCACCTCAGCGGCAGGAGTCGGGCGGGTCAGCTGGGCGACGGTCTCACCGTCGGCCGTCACCACGGCGCCCTTCATTGCTGTTCCGCCGAGGTCGACGGCGAGCACGGCGGTGGTGCCGTCGGTGGACAGGGCGAGGGATGCGGCGCCCGCCTGATCGGGGCCGCTCACGCCGCGACTCCGCCGTCGCGGGCAGCCCCGCCGTCGCGGGCGACCCGACCATCGCGACCGTCACGGCCGAGCTGCCGCAGCACATCCCGCACGATCTCGGCCGAGGTCACCATCCGGAATCCGGAGTCGTAGACGGTCGCCGCGCCCCCGGCGGCGCGGGCGGCGCTCGGCACGGCCGTTCCCGCGCGCAGGTGCACCTCCGTCACGCCGGTGCGTCGCACGATCTCGGCGACGTTGCCCGGGCGCACGCCGCCGCCGGCGAGGATGCCGACCCTCCCGCGCGCTCGCACGACGAGCTCGGCGAGCGTCTCCGCGCCGTCGATGGCTGTGCTCGCACCGCCAGAGGTCAGGATGCGTCTGACGCCGAGCCCGATCGCGTCGTCGAGTGCCGCGGGAAGGTCCGGAGCCTGGTCGAACGCCTTGTGAAAGGTGACCGGAGCTCCGGCGGCGGCGGCGACCATGCGCGCGGTGGATTCGACGTCGATCGAGCCGTCGGCGTTCAGCGCGCCGAGCACGAACCCGAGTGCCACACCGGCCGGGTTCGGCAGCTGGGCGATCGCGCGGATGTCGGCGACCATCGCATCCACCTCGGCCTGGGTGTACACGAAGTCGCCCGGGCGGTGCCGCACCAGCACGTTCACACCGATGGTGGTGGCGGTGCGCAGCGCCACGGCCACGGTGCCGATGCTGGGGGTGATGCCGCCTTCGCCGAGTGAGGCGCAGAGCTCGACCCGGTCGGCGCCGGCGCGTTCGGCGACGGTGATGCCGCTCAGATCGTCGAGGCAGATCTCGACGGCCGTCACGCGGTGGCCCCGAGAGCTCGGGAGAGGTCGTCGCCGACAGTGATCGCGCCGACCGGAACGCCACCGCCGAGAATCGCGACAGACGTCAGGGCGCCCGCGCCCGCGATGTCGACGCCGAACGTCTCGAGCACGCGCAGCGCCAGAACCGTCGTGGCACGCGGGCTTCCGTCGACGATCTTCATCGAGACGGCGGTGCCGTCGGCGGCGGCCACCCCGATGACCCCTTCGGCGCCGCCCTTGGCGAGAGCGCCGGGAACCGTCTCCATCAGGGTCGAGTTCTGGTGCCCGGAGCCGCCCACGTAGAAGGGATGCTCGCGCATCGCCGCCGCCACCTGGCCGGCCGGAGACGACGGCTCGGCCTGCACGAGCGCGCGGAACGCCTGGGCGATGCCGCGCACGCTGGTTCCGAAGAGCGGAGCGCCGCAGCCGTCGATGGCGTCGTGCTCCACCGGCACGCCGGTGAGCCCGGCCATGGTGGCCCGCACGTGCTGCTGCAGGGGGTGCGCCACATCGAGGTAGTCGTGGGTCGACCATCCGTTGACAGCGCAGGCGAGGAGCATGGCCGCGTGCTTGCCCGAGCAGTTCATCCGGATGCGCGTGCGCGGCTCGCCCGCCCGCACCAGCCGCTCGAAGGTCGCCTCGTCCTCCGGCCGGTCGACCGGGCATCCCAGGGCGCTCTCGTCGAGGCCGGCGCGCTCGAGGATGGCGCGCACGACCCGAACGTGCTCGTCCTCACCCGTGTGACTGCCTGCGGCGATGGCCAGCTCGGGCCCGGCGAGCGGCGCGCCGGCGGTGAGGCAGGCGAGCGCTTGGAGGGGTTTGACGGTCGAGCGGGGCAGCACGACCGCATCCGGTGTGCCGAGCTCGAGCAGGGTCGCGCCCGACGGATCGACGGCGACGAGCGAGCCGAAGTGCCGGCTCTCGACGAGACCCGAGCGGGTGACGGCCGCGAGCTCGGCGAGGTGCGCGACACCGGCGGCGGGCGTCGCGGTGACGGCGGGGGAGACGGAGGCGGAGGTCGGCTCAGGCATTCGCGGCTTTCGTGTGGTCGATGGCCGGGAGCGCCGGCAGCGGTGGTTGTTTGACGCGACGGCGACTCTGGTCGCGCTGAAGCCGAGACGCCACGTACGAGAGGCTGCCGTTCACCACGAGGTAGATCGCGGTCACAGCGATGTAGGTGGGGATGAGCAGGTGCAGGTAAGAGGCGAGCACCTGACCGCGGTAGAGCAGTTCGGTGAAGGCCACGATGTAGCCCAGCGAGGTGTCTTTCAGCAGGCTGACGAGCTGGGTGACCAGCGACGGCGTCACGTTGCGGAACGCCTGAGGCAGCACGACGAAGCGCATGGCCTGAGAGCCGCGCATCCCGAGGCTGAGCGCAGCCTCGCGCTGGCCGCGGGGGAGGCTCGCGACGCCGGCGCGAACGATCTCGGCGAAGACGGCGGAGTTGGCGATCGTCAGCGGAACGACGAGCTTCCAGAGAGTCGGCAGGTTGATGCCGATCTGGGGAAGGCCGAACAGCATCAGGTAGATCATCAGCAGCACGGGAACGGTGCGGGCGATCTCGATGTAGGTGGAGCTCAGCCAGCGCAGCCAGCGCTGGTGGCTCATCCGGCCGAGCGCAAGCAGCACACCGAGTGCACCCCCGAGAACGGCGACGATGGCCGCGGCCTCGAGGGTGCCGAGCAGGCCGACGAGGAGGTAGCTCCAGATGGCCCAGTCGGTGAACGGCGCCCAGCGTTCGGGGGCGAGCTGGCCGTGGTCTGCGAACTGCCAGAGGCCGAGCCCGATCACGACGATGAAGACGACGGAGCTGACGATCGAGCCGAAGAGGATGGTGCGCTTGCCGCGCGGGCCGGGCTGGTCGTAGATGAAGGAGGCCGCGTACTCGCGGCGCGGGCGACGCCTCTTCGGCGAGGGCGCCGGACGGTCGGGGATGAGCTGAGCGGTCATCGGACGATCGCCACCTTTCGTTCGACCCAGCCCGCGGCGAGCCCGATGGCGAGAGCGATGGCCATGTAGACGAGGCCCGCGCTGGAGAAGATGAGGATGGGCTGCGCGGCGACCAGGTTGATCTTGTTGACCGTCGCGGTGAGTTCGACGACGCCGACCGCAGCCGCGAGCGCCGTGTTCATCGCGAGCGCGATCATCACGTTGCCGATCGGCTGAACGACCGCACGCAGAGCCTGCGGGATGATGACGAAACGCAGCGACTGCGAGAGCGTCAGACCCAGAGCGCGCGAGGCTTCGATCTGCCCGACACCGACCGTGTTGACACCGCTTCGCACGGCCTCGGCGACGTAGGCCGCCTCGTAGACGGTCAGCACGATGATCGCGGTCGGGGTGAGGGGCAGCAGGATTCCCGCGTCCGGCAGCGCGAACACGGCGAGCAGCAGCAGCGCGAGCAACGGAACGTTGATGAAGAACTGAACGTAGAGGAAAGCGGCGCCCCGGAGGATCGGGATCGGGCTGACCCGCGCCACCGTCACGAGCACACCCAGCACGATCGAGCCGACCCCGGCGATGATCGCCATCATCAGGGTCGTGCCGAGCGCCTGGGCGATCAGCCCGAGGTTGTCGATCAGGGGGTTCATTGCTCACTCACTCGTGACGTGCGGATCGATGGATGAAGGTCGGGACGCGCGCGGAGGTTGTGTGGGCACTCCGCGCGCATCCCGGCCGGTCAGGAACCGGGGACCGAGCCGATCTCCGGAGGGGTGGGGATGGAGGAGTCGGTCACGGTGCCGAGCGTGGTCTTCCACGCCTTGCCCCACTGGCCGCCCTTCTGAATGGTCTTCAGCCACTCGTTCACGAACGACTTGAAGTCGCTGTCACCGTGCTTGAGGCCGATGCCGTACGGCTCCTTGGTGAACGGGTTGCCGACGACCTTGATCTGCTTCTCGCTGGCCGCGTCGCTCGCGAGCAGGGTGTAGTCCTGCACGTAGGCGTCGCCGCGACCCTGGATGAGCGCCTGCACGGCGGCCGGGTCGGTGGCGAACGCGGTGACCTTGGCGGTCGGAGCGACCTTCGGCACCTCGGTGACGGCCGGCGTGTTCGCGCCGACGATCACGTTCTTGCCGTCGAGGTCTTTGACGCTCTTGATCTTGTCGTTGTCGCTCTTCACGGCGACGGCGAGACCGGACTCGAAGTACGGCCCGGCGAAGTCGACCTGCTTCGCGCGCTCCTCGGTGATCGTGTAGGTGTTGAACACCACGTCGACAGTGCCGTTCTGCAGCATCGCCTCACGGGTCTCAGATGCGGGCGGCACGATCTCGACGTTCGGCTTGCCGAGGATGTAGATCGCGAGCAGCTTGGCGAGGTCGGCGTCGAAGCCGTTCACCTGGTCGGGGTTCGTCGGGTCCTGCTGCGACAGCAGCGGGGCGTCGAGCGCCTCGGCGACGATCAGCTTGCCGCGCTTCTTGATGGCCTCCATCGTGGACTTCGGGAGGATGAGGTCGGCCTTGGCGACGGGCGCGTCGGCGAACACGGAGTCGGCGGACGAGCTGGAGCTCGGGTCGCCGCCAGGGAGACTGGTGGTGCCGGAACAGGCGGAGACGGCGAGCGTCACTGCTGCGAGCAGGATGCCGGCGGCAGTCGCCTTGCGGGTGGTGCGGGTCATGTACTGCGTCCTTCCTCGGGGGATGTGTGGTGCAGGGTGGTGCCGGTGGTGCCTTCCGCGCACTCAGTGCGACAGGACGGAAGCAAGGAACGAGCGCGCGCGCTCGGATTTCGGGTTGTCGAAGAACTCGGCGGGGGTGGCCTCTTCGACGATCTGGCCCTGGTCCATGAAGACGACGCGGTCGGCGGCGCGGCGGGCGAAGCCCATCTCGTGCGTGACGACGATCATCGTCATCCCCTCTTTGGCGAGGGCGGTCATCACCTCGAGCACCTCACCGACCATCTCGGGGTCGAGCGCGCTGGTCGGCTCGTCGAACAGCATGACCTTCGGATGCATGGCCAGCGCCCGCGCGATGGCCGCGCGCTGCTGCTGGCCGCCCGAGAGCTGCGCCGGGTAGCTGCCCGCCTTGTCTTTGATGCCGACACGGTCGAGCAGTTCGAGCGCCTCGCGCTCGGCCTCCGCCTTCTTGACGCCGCGCACCTTGAGCGGTGCGAGGGTCACGTTCTCGAGGATCGTGCGGTGGGCGAACAGGTTGAACGACTGGAACACCATGCCCACGTCGGCGCGCAGGCGGGCGAGCGCCGCCCCTTCGACGGGGAGCGGTTCGCCGTCGACCCGGATCTCGCCGGCATCGATGGTCTCGAGACGGTTGATCGAACGGCAGAGCGTCGACTTGCCGGAGCCCGACGGCCCCACGACCACGACGACCTCTTTGGGCTCGACGAGCAGCTCGATGTCTTTGAGCACGTGCAGGTCTCCGAAGTGCTTGTTGACCGCGTGCAGGCTCACCATCGGCCGTGCATCCGTTGCGTTCATCCAGGTTCCTCGCGTCATCGTGGGTCGGGTTCCGGAAAGCGTACTAAGTGTTCACATGATTATGCAATTGTGGATTTACTTCGTTCGATTTCGAATAAAGTCGATACAGTATTCTCGACCCAAACCTCTTTGAGAGTGGAGTGCCCGGCGCGATGAACAGCACCACCGATGCCCTGCTGGGCTCCGGCTCGTCGGCGGCCGCGATCCTCGACCTCATCCGCTCGGGCCACTCCCGGTCGCGAGCCGAGATCGCGCGCTCCACCGGGCTTTCGCCGTCCACCGTCGCCCAGCGCATCGACGCGCTGATCGGCGCCGGCTACGTGCGGGAGGCGGGTGAAGGCGTCTCGCAGGGCGGCCGCCGCCCGCGCACCCTCGAAATCGATCCGTCGACCGGCGTCGTCTGCGCCGTCGACCTCGGCTCGCACCACGCGACCTTCGGTCTGGTCGACCTCTCGGGCCGGCTGATCGCCGTGCGCAACGAGAACATGGACATCGCGGATGGCCCCCACCGCATCCTGAGCTGGATCGCCGCGGTCGCCGACGAGCTGCTTGCCGAGCACGGGCAGCCGGGTCAGCGGCTCCGCGGCTTCGGCATCGGTCTACCGGGCCCGGTCGACTCCTCGGGGCTCATGGTGTCGCCCTCCCGGATGCCCGGCTGGAACGGCGTCGACGTGTCGGCTCTCATGACGGGTCTGAGCGGGCTTCCGACCGCGACGGACAACGACGCCAACCTCATGGCGCTCGGCGAGCATGTCGGCCTTCGGGATGAGGTGCAGCACTTCGTCTTCGTCAAAGCGGGTTCGAGCATCGGCTGCGGTGTGATCGCGAGCGGCGAGCTCTACCACGGCTTCCACGGCATGGCGGGCGACATCAGCCACGTCACCGTGCCCGGGGCGCCTGCGGTGCTCTGCTCCTGCGGGCGTAAGGGATGCCTCGACGCCGTGGCCGGAGGGGCAGCCATCGTGCAGGCGCTCCAGGACGCGGGGGTCGCCGTGGCCGACACCAGCGACGTGCTGGCGCTCGCCCGCGACGCGCATCCGCTGGCCACCCAGATGCTGCGCGAGGCGGGAACGCGGGTTGGCGGAGTGCTCGCCACCATCATGAACTTCTTCAACCCGCAACGCCTCGTGCTCGGCGGCATCCTCGGCGAGGCCGAAGCCTTCGTCGCCGGTGTGCGATCGACGATCTACTTCGAGTGCCTGCCGATGGTCACCGACAACCTGGACATCGCGGTGAGCGTCACCAAAGATCGCGCCGGCATCCTCGGCGCCGCCCGGCTCGTGCTCGACAAGCTCTTCGACAGCCAGGAGATCAACAGCGTCGTGCGGTGACGATGGCTCGCCTAGAGGTCGACGGTCTTGTTCTCGCCGATGTCGGGCTGTTTGCCCGTCACGGCGGCGCGCGCGACCTTGAAGGCGGTCACGACGCCCGGCTCGTGCGACGCCCAGAACTCGGCCGAGTCGGCGTGCACCAGCAGGAGGGCGACGCTCGGGTCGTCTTTGCCGTCGGGGAACCACGGCTCCACCAGAGGAGACCACAGCTCGTCCACCTTCTCGCGGTCGTGCACCAGCTCGGCCGTACCCGCGATCGAGAGGTAGCCCTTGCCGGTGTCGTAGGAGACGTTCACGCTCGGGTGGGCCAGGATGTCGTCGACCTTCGGGCTCGGGTCTTGCGTGAAGAACCACAGGTCGCCGTCGAACTCCGCCTTCTGCGTTGCGAGCGGGCGGGAATGCAGGTGCCCGGCGGCCGTCTGCGTGGTGAGGAGGGCGACCTTCGACGCCGCGATCAGGTCGGCGATCGTCTTCAGGTCTTCGGTGTTCGCGTTCTGGGTGTCGTCAGTCATGGCCGTCACGGTACGCCCGGGTGCGCCGAGGGGCGAGTGGTTGCGAGCTGCCGCATCCCTGCGCCCGCAAGAACTCGCCCCTCGCGGCTGGGAGTGTCGCGCCGCTAGATTGAGCGCATGAAGACCGTGCGCTCCGCAGTTCTCGTTCTGGCGATCGCCGCGGCGGCCGCCCTCACCGGATGCTCGTCCGGCACCCCGGCCGACTCGCCGACGCCCACGGCGACCTCCACCGCGACCGCCGATTCGCAGGCGTCCCCGTTCGTGGGCGCGTGGGGAGAAGACACCGCAGGCAAGCCGTCGCTGACCATCGCCCCCGACGGCGGCTTCAACGGCACCGACGGCTGCAACGCCATGGTCGGCGAGGGAAAGATCAACGGCGACACGTTCGTGTTCGGCCCCTTCGCCTCGACACTCGTCGCCTGCCCCGGCATCACCGTCTGGCTCAACCTCGCCAACAAGGCCACCGTCTCCGGCGACACCCTCACCGTGTTCCGCACCGACGGCACGAAGATCGGCACGCTCGACCGCCGCTGACCCGCCGAGCACTCGTGCCGAAAGTGCGGCTGGAGTGCGGCTGACCGCACTTTTCGCACGAAGAGACGCGCGCGGGAGGCGGGTCAGGAGTCGATGATGCGCACGAGCTCGTCGATGAAGGCGGCGAAGCCGTCTGTTCTCCGGATGAGCTGGAGCACGGCCTCGCGGTCGGAGAACACTTCCACGAACTGATCGAACACCGTCTGGAAGGCGCCTCGCCCGGCGGCGTCGAACGCGATGAAGGCGATCACGTTGACGCGAGCATCCCCCCAGTCCATGGCCGTGTCGTTGACCACGATCGCGATGGCCGTGCGGTTGGCGCTCATGGCCATCGCGTGCGGCACGGCGAGCGAGTCGGTGAACGCCGTAGAAGACATGTGCTCGCGTTCGATGGTGCGGTCGACGTACTCCTGGTCGATCGCTCCGGCCGCGATCATCCTGTCGCCGAGAGCCTGGATCATCGACACGGGGTCGCGGGCGTAGAAGTTGCGGAGGAACAGCGACTCGTCGAAGTATTCGAGCAGGTCGTTCTTGATGCGGGCACGACGGCGCTGACGGCGGATGCGCGCGATCGCCGCCCGGGTGCGTTCGATGTCCGACTCGGTGAGGAACGGCTGCACGATCACGGCGTTGTCGCGGCGTCCCCTCGGCTCGATCGTCGTGAGCACGAGGTCGGCGTCGATCGCATCCCAGTCGGCGTCGGTCGAGGTGATCACGCTGGTGACGTCGAGCTCGTCGCCGAGCGCGCTCTCGAGCCGGTCGCGCAGCAGGATGTGCATGTCGTAGTAGTTCGGGCAGACGACCGCGCAGGTCACCGCATCCTGCCGCCGGGACTGCTGCTCGAGGTAGGCGCCGACGTGCATGGCGATGTAGGCGATCTCGTCGTCGTTGACGACGATGTGCTCCGCGGTTTGCAGGCGGCTGGCGATGAAGACGGCCAACTCGTAGATCAGCGGATACGAGCTCTTGATCGACCGGGTGAGCGGATTGCGAGAGAACGAGTTCTCGTGGGCGCGGGCCACCAGGTTCTGCACGTGCAGGGTCAACCGCACGATGAAGTCCTCATCGCGCAGATCGACGAGATACTCGGCGGATGCGCGGGCGACAATCCCGCGCACGACGTCCAGATCTTCCTCGCTCACGAACTCCGACACGGGGTCGGCTCCGGCGCCCGGGGCGATCACGCGGGTTCGCAGCAGGATGGCGAGGTAGCGCAGTTCGGTCGGGTCGAGTGTCACATCGAAGTGCTGGGTGACGAGCGTGCCGAGATCGTCGGCGAGCCGGCGGATCGTCTCGCTGGCCTCCGGGTCGGCGGCTGCGGGCAGCACGCGGTTCTTCGCAACCCGGTCGAGCGCGACGGCCATGTGCAGCAGCACGTCGTTGATGCCGTACTCGTTCACGA
Organism: Leifsonia sp. NPDC058292; assembly: GCF_042880955.1. Taxonomy (NCBI): domain Bacteria; kingdom Bacillati; phylum Actinomycetota; class Actinomycetes; order Micrococcales; family Microbacteriaceae; genus Leifsonia; species Leifsonia sp. NPDC058292. The sequence goes on along the minus strand of NZ_JBHVYL010000002.1, from coordinate 106,729 downwards.
AGAAGCCGCGGGCGTCGAGCATGTCGACAAGGTCTGACTTGAACGCCGCGAGCCCCTGAGATGAGAAGGCCTCCTGGATGCGCGCCAGATCGACCACGCCCTGGCGCATCTCGTCGCGGAAGAGCCGGCTGAGCAGTTTGCGACGGGCGATCTCCGGCCCGCTCAGCTGCACCCGACCGCCGTGCCGCTCGAGGGAGAGCTCGGTGTCGGCGAGGAGGCCGCGCATCCGGGTCAGGTCGGATTCGACGGTGGAGTCGCTGACATGCAGGCTGTCGGCGGTCTCGTAGACGTCGATGCCGTCGGGCTCGTCGAGCAGCCGGCGCACGAGGTGGGTGAGGCGCTCCTGGGGTGAGGCGACCGGGCCCGACCCGTCTGCCCCGGCGAGGTAGGCGGCGTACGCGTCGCGGTCGACGCGGTAGCCGTTCGGCCCCGACTCGATCAGTTCGAGCGGCGCGGCGGCCTCCTTCAGCTCGGCGGCGTATGTGCGGATGCTGCGGGTGGTGACGCCGAGGTCGTGCGCCAGCTCGGTGGCGGTCGTCCAGCCGTCGCGGCGCGACAGGATGTCGAGCATCGTCGCCTGCTTCGCCGGGAGCGCCACCGTGACCACATACCTTTCCGCGCGCCGAGCGCGTGACTGCCATGAGTCAACCACTTTCCCGCGCGCTGATCAGGGTCTTCGGTCGTTTCTTCCTGGGGTGAGGAAGAAACGCTGCTGGAGGTGCAGCGGCCGCCGGGGTGAGCATGGCACTGATCCACTCGTCCCATCAGCTCCACAGCACGTCTCGAAAGGCAAGATCGATGAAGATCCTCGTCGTGTGCGGTGCCGGCGCGTCCAGCACGTTCGTCGCGCTGAAGGTGCGGAAAGCCGCTGCAGAGCGTGGCGTCGCCGTGGAGGTTCGGGCGGGCAGCGCCGATCAGTTGGAGGCCTTCGGCGATCTCGACGTCGTGCTCGTCGGTGCGCACCTGGCCGCGAGCGTGGACGAGCTCAGGGCGCGTGCCCGGGCTCTGGGAGCATCCGTCGCGGTTCTTCCGGCGGTCTCACCCGCCGCGCTCGACGGCGATGAGGCGCTCGACCTGGCACTCGACACCCGGGCGGCGGCACTATGAGAGCATCCATTGCCTTTTCACGCCACCTCGAAGGAGACCACCATGGCTGAGCGGACCATCCGAGTCGGATCGACCCACGGGCTGCACGCCCGACCCGCCAAACTCTTCGTGCAGGCGGTCGCCGAGTCGGGCGCCCCTGTCACGATCGCCAAGAACTCGGGCAAGGCTGTGAACGCGGGCAGCATCCTCGGCGTCATCTCGCTGGGCATCGACCACGGCGACTACGTCACGCTGAACACGGAGGCCGACAACGCCGACGCGGTGCTCGACGATCTGGCCGAGATCCTCTCGACGGACCACGACGCCTGATCATGACCGATCTCGAGACTCAGACATTCACCGGCGCCGGCATCGGACAGGGCGTGGCCCTCGGACCGGTGCTCAGGATGGCCGCCCCCCTTCCCGAACCCGCCGACGAACCGAGCGCCCGCACCCCTGACGACGAGCGTGCCCGGGTCGCCGCCGCCGTGAAGACGGTCGCCGACGACCTGCGGGCTCGCGCCGCCAAGGTGAGCGGAACGGCCGCCGACGTGCTCGAAGCCCAGTCGATGATGGCGGAGGACTCCTCTCTGTTCGACGACGTCTCCGCCCGCATCGACTCGGGCAAGACCGCGGAGCGCGCCGTGTTCGAGGGCTTCGCGGTCTTCCGCGACATGCTCATCGGCCTCGGCGGCTACATGGGGGAGCGGGCCACCGACCTCGATGACGTCGCCCAGCGCGTGATCGCCGCCCTGAGCGGGAGGCCGGCGCCGGGTGTCCCCGAGTCCGACGTGCCGTTCGTGCTCGTCGCGCACGACCTCGCCCCGGCCGACACCGCTCTGCTCGACCTGACCAAGGTGCTCGGACTCGTCACCCGCGAGGGCGGCCCGACATCCCACACCGCGATCCTCGCTCGCGAGAAGGCGATCGTTGCGGTCGTCGGCGTGGCCGGGGCCGACACGATCGCCGACGGCGACGACGTGATCGTCGACGCGGCGGTCGGCACCGTGACCGTGAACCCGGATGCGGCATCCCGCGCCGACACCGCTCGCCGCATCGAGGAGCGGGCGTCGGCGCTGTCGGGCAGCCTCGACCCTGGAGCGCTCGCCGACGGCACCCCCGTTCCCCTGCTCGCCAACCTCGGCGCGACCGACGGATCGCAGAAGGCCCTGGATGCCGGAGCCGAGGGCGTCGGACTGTTCCGCACCGAGTTCCTCTTCCTCGACCAGCGCATGGCGCCGACGGTCGAGCAGCAGCGGGAGCAGTACAAGCGGCTGCTGAGCGACTTTCCGGGGCGCAAGGTCGTCGTGCGGGTGCTGGATGCGGGCGCCGACAAGCCGCTCGAGTTCCTGAACGACGCGCACGAGGACAACCCGGCGCTCGGTCTCCGCGGGCTTCGCTCGCTGCGCGCGAACGAAGACCTGCTTCGCGAGCAGCTCACCGCGCTCGCCGAAGCCGATGCAGTCACCGACGCCGACCTCTGGGTGATGGCGCCGATGGTGTCCACCGTCGAGGAGACCCGGTACTTCGTGAACCTGGCCACCGAGCTCGGCCTGAAGACGGTCGGAGTGATGGTGGAGGTGCCGTCGGCCGCGCTGCTGGCCGACCGCATCCTCGAGCACGCCGCTTTCGCCTCCATCGGCACGAACGACCTGACCCAGTACACGCTCGCGGCCGATCGCCTGCTCGGCTCGGTCGCCTCGTTCCAGGACCCGTGGCATCCGGCCGTCCTGCGCCTGATCGGCGAGGTCGGCACTGCGGGCGCGGCAGCGGGCAAGCCCGTCGGCATCTGCGGCGAGGCGGCGGCCGACCCGCTGCTCGCCGTCGTGCTCGTCGGCCTCGGCGCGACCACCCTGTCGATGTCGCCGTCGGCGATCGCCGACGTGCGTCTCTCGCTCAAGAACTTCAGTCTCGACCAGGCCAAGCGCCTGGCCCAGACAGCTCTGGCCGCCGATGGCGCGGCCGAAGCCCGTGACGCGGTGCGAGCCGCCGTCGCGGGGCATCCCGCTCCCTAACACCACCACAGAAACGAGGCCCCACAATGACAACGGCGTCTGAGACCACGACACGCAAGCCGGTCGGCGCGCGCGTTCGCGTACAGAGGTTCGGCACGTTCCTTTCCAACATGGTCATGCCGAACATCCCGGCGTTCATCGCGTGGGGCATCATCACGGCACTCTTCATTCCCGAAGGACCTTTCCCCAACAAGGCGATCGGCGGGCTCGTCACCCCCATGATCACCTACCTGCTGCCGCTACTGCTGGCAAATACCGGAGGCAGGATCGTCTACGGCACCCGAGGCGGTGTCGTGGGAACGATCGCCGCGATGGGTGTGATCGTCGGTACGGACATCCCGATGTTCATCGGCGCCATGATCATGGGCCCGCTCGGCGGCTACCTGATGAAGGTAGTCGACCGAATCTGGGAGGGGAAGATCAAGGCGGGCTTCGAGATGCTAGTCAACAACTTCTCGGCCGGCATCCTCGGGTTCATCCTGGCGATCGGCGCGTTCTTCGGGATAGCCCCGCTCGTCAAAGGACTGACGAACCTCATGGTGAGTGGTGTCGACTGGCTGGTCTCAGCCCACATCCTGCCCTTGGTCAGCATTCTGGTGGAGCCGGCGAAGGTGCTGTTCCTCAACAACGCGATCAATCATGGGGTCTTCACGCCGATCGGAACGATCGAGGCGCAGGAGGCAGGCAAATCCATCCTTTTCCTCATCGAGACGAACCCCGGCCCCGGCGCGGGCATCCTCCTGGCCTGGGCGGTCTTCGGTCTGGGCGCGGCGCGGGCGAGCGCTCCGGGCGCCTTCATCATCCAGTTCTTCGGCGGCATCCACGAGATCTACTTCCCGTTCGTGCTGATGAAGCCGATCCTCATCATCGGAGCGATCCTGGGTGGCATGACGGGCGTCGCGGTCAACGTCGCGTTCCAGACGGGGCTTCGAGCGCCGGCGGCTCCCGGATCGGTCTTCGCCATCTTCGCCCAAGCGCCGGTTCCGAACATGGTGGGCATCGCGGTGTCGATCGTCGCGGCGGCCGCGGTCTCCTTCACGTTCAGCGCGATCGTTCTCCGGTCGACGCGCAAACGCGACCTCGCGGCAGGGAACGCCGGCGACATGTCGGCCGCCGTCGCGCAGACCGAGTCGAACAAGGGCAAGTCGTCGTCGGTGCTCGGCGGGCTGGTCTCCGAGGGCGAGCACGACACCGGTGACGCGCAGGGCGATGCCACTGACCGGCTGGTGCGCAACATCGTGTTCGCGTGCGACGCCGGCATGGGCTCGAGCGCGATGGGCGCATCCGTGCTGCGCAACAAGATGAAGAAGGCGGGTGTCGATGGCGTGACGGTCACCAACCAGGCCATCAGCAATCTCGACGGGACGGCCGACCTCGTGATCACGCAGCAGCAGCTCACCGACCGCGCCAAAGGTCAGTCGCCTGCCTCGGTGCACGTCTCGGTCGACAACTTCATGAACAGCCCCAAATACGACGAGGTCGTCGAACTCGTCAAGAACCAGCAGGCGACAGCGCCGACGGAGGATGCGAACAAATGACAGACACGATTCTCGACCGCGCGAACGTGGTGGCGCTGGGCAGCGCCACCACCCGCGACGAGGCGATCCGTGAAGCGGGTCGACTGCTCGTGGCCGCGGGTGCCGTCGAGCCGGCCTACATCGACTCGATGGGTGACCGCGAGCGCACCGTCTCCACGTTCATGGGCAACGGGCTCGCGATCCCGCACGGCACCAACGAGGCGAAAGACGAGATCAAGCGCTCTGCCCTGTCGTTCATCCGCTACGGATCGCCCATCGACTGGGACGGCGAGGAGGTGCGGTTCGTCGTCGGCATCGCGGGAGTGAACAACGAGCACCTCGAGATCCTCTCGAAGATCGCCATCATCTTCTCGGAGGAGGACGACGTGCAGAAGCTCATCGAGGCTCCGGATGCGGACGCACTGTTCGCCCTGCTGGGGGACGTGAACGAATGAAGGCCGTCCACTTCGGCGCCGGCAACATCGGCCGCGGCTTCGTGGGTCTCCTGCTGAACGAGGCCGGCTACGAGGTGGTCTTCGCCGACGTCAACGGAGAGCTGATCGACACTCTCGCCGCGGCCGACTCGTACACGGTGCACGAAGTGGGCGAGATCTCCACCGATCGCGTCGTGCGCGGCTTCCGTGCCATCAACAGCGCGACGGATGCGGATGCATTGGTCGCCGAGATCGCCACCGCCGACGTGGTGACCACGGCGGTCGGCCCCCGCATCCTGAAGTTCGTCGCCCCCGCGATCGCCGCGGGACTCGCAGCGCGTTCGACCGACGCGGCGCCGCTCGCCGTCATGGCTTGCGAGAACGCGATCGGCGCGACCGACCTTCTTGCCCTCGAAGTGCTCACGTCGCTGCCCGAGGAGAGTCGCGACGAGATCGCCGAGCGCGCCGTCTTCGCGAACACGGCCGTCGACCGCATCGTGCCCGCCCAAGCGGCCGACGCCGGCGTCGACGTGACCGTCGAGACGTTCTACGAGTGGGTCGTCGAGCGCACGGCGTTCGCGGGCGCGGAGCCGAGCATCCCCGGCGCCACCTTCGTCGACGACCTCGCGCCGTACATCGAGCGCAAGCTGTTCACCGTGAACACGGGTCATGCGACCATCGCCTACGCCGGGTTCCTGGCGGGAGCGCGCACGATCAGCGAGGCCATCGCGATCCCCGAGGTGCGAGCGGCCGCCGAGGCCGCCTTGCAGGAGACGTCGGCCGCTCTCGTCGCGAAGCACGGTCTCGAACCGGCCGAGCTGGAGGCGTATCGGGCGAAGATCCTCGGTCGGTTCGCGAACCCGTACCTGGTCGACGAGGTGACCCGCGTGGGCCGTGAGCCGCTCCGCAAGCTCAGCCGCAACGACCGGTTCATCGGCCCTGCCGCCGATTTCGCGAGTTCGGGCGCTGTGCCAGTCGCCCTCCTGTCGGCCATCGGCAACGCTCTGCGCTTCGACTTCTCCGAAGACAGCCAGAGCGTCGAACTGCAACGGCTGCTGCGCGAGGCCGAGCCGGAGGACATCGTCACCGAGGTCACGGCAGTGACGCCCGGCGAGCCCCTCTACGATCCGCTCGTGGCGACCGTGCGCGACGTGCAGAGCTCCCTCCCCGCCCGCTGACCTCCCGTCGCCCACCCGCCGGGCGAGACTCAGCGCGCGGTGTTGGGCAGCAGCGGCGCGGCGGCGTCGAGAGACCAGGCGAGCACCGAAGGCCATTCGCCGTAACCGGCGGTGCGTTCGAGGTGCCCGCCGCCGGCAATCACCGTCACCGGGATGCCGAGCGGCTCGCCGAAGGCGGTCGCGGCGCCTTCGGGGCAGTACGGGTCGTCATCCGAGGCCGCGATCGTGGTCGGCGCACCGGATGCGCTGAGCTCGAGAGCCGCGAACGCCGCGATCTCGGGGATTCCGGCCACGACCGCCGGGGCCGGAGGCGCCACGAGCAGCACCCGCTCGACCGCCTCGTCCGCCGTGCGGGGCCGCGCGCCGAGCCAGAGCAGGCAGGCCAGGCTGTGCGCGAGCACCACGACGCGGCGCCCGTCGGCGGCCGCAGCCTCCAGCGCCTGGGCGAGGGCATCGCGCCAGGCCTCGACCGACGGCTGGGCGGCATCCGGCAATTGCGGGTAGTCCACTCGCCGTCCCCGCCCCCGCAGCGCCACCGCGAGCTCGTGCTGCCAGTGCCCGGCGGGCCGGAAGTTGTCCCAGCCGTGCAGAATGAGGAATGCGGTCTCGGTCACCGCGCCAGCCTAGAGGTCACACGCCCGATCGCAGGGCGCGGCCGGGCGTCCGGTCGGTGCGGCGCGAATCAGCGAGCACGGGTACGCCTCCGACGAACACCCAGGGGATGCCGTCGGCTTGGCGCCGCGGTTCGGCGAACGTCGCGCGGTCGGCGACGCCGGCGGGATCGAAGAGCACGAGATCGGCGATGTATCCGGCCGTGAGCCGCCCGCGATCGGTGAGCCCGAGTCGGGCCGCGGGTCTCGCCGAGAGGTGCACGATCGCATCCTCGAGCCCGAGCACCCCCTCGTCGCGCACGTAGTGGCCGAGGTAGCGCGGAAACGTCCCCCAGGAGCGCGGGTGGGGTTTGTCGCCGACGAGGATGCCGTCGCTGCCGCCCGTGTGACGGGGGTGCCGCATCATCGTGCGCACGTTCTCCTCGTCCCCGACGTGCTGCAGGATGCTCGTCCCCAGCCGATCGGCGACCAGCAGCCCGAAGTACGCCTCCGCGGGGGAGGCGCCGTCCCGGGCGGCCAGCGAGCGGATCGTGTGACCGACGGCCGAGGAGTGCTGCGCGTCGCGCACGCCGGCGATCTCGATGGTCGCCCAGTCCACCGGCACGCCGTGGCAGCCGTCACTGCCCGTGACCTCGAGTTCGTGCGCGGCCCGGATGCGCACAGCCGGGTCGCGCAGGCGCTCGATGGTCGCGCCGGGCCCGCCCACGGCGGCCCAGCTGGGCAGCAGGGCCGAGAGCGTCGTCGCCCCGGCGAGGTAGGGGTACGTGTCGAGGGTGATGTCGACACCGTCGGCGATGCCCCGGTCGATCAGGTCGACGAGCTCGCCGGCTCGCCCGCGGTTGACGTCGAAGTTCATGGTGGCGTGGGTCAGGTGGAGGGCGCAGCCCGAGCTCGCGGCCACCTCGACCATCTCGGCGTACGCGGCGAGCGCGCCCGCGCCGTAGGAGCGCTGGTGGGGCGCGAAGTAGCCGCCGTGCCGGGCGACGACCTCGCAGAGAGCGACCAGCTCGTCGGTGCTCGCGAACATCCCGGGCACGTACGTGAGGCCGGAGGAGAGCCCGAATGCGCCGTCGCGCATCCCGTCGGCCACGAGCTCCCGCATCCGGGCGAGCTCCGAGGGCGTGGCGGCGCGGTCGTCGGAGCCGACGACGGCCATCCGCACCGAACCCTGGGGAATCAGGTAGGCGACGTTCGTCGCCGTGCCGCGCCGGTCGATCGCGTCGAGGTAGTCCGCGACGGTGCGCCACGAGTAGTCGACGGTGTCGGGAACGCCGTTCCAGCCGGCGAGCTGGTCGCGCAGCATCGCCATCGTCGTGGGGGTGCTGGGCGCGTAGGAGAGCCCATCCTGTCCGAGCACCTCCGTGGTGACTCCCTGCGACACTTTCGCCAGGTGGTCGCGGTCGGTGAGCACCGCGAGGTCGGAGTGGGCGTGCATGTCGATGAAGCCGGGGGCGACGGCGAGTCCGTCGGCGTCGAGGATGCGCGTGCCCGCGGGCGCGTCGAGCCGCGCTCCGACCTCGGCGATGCGGTCGCCGACCACTAGCACGTCGCCCGTGTATCCGGGCTCGCCCGAGCCGTCGAGCACCACGGCCCCCCGGATGAGCGTGCGGCCGTCGTGGTCGGTCACGCCGTCAGCGCCCCCAGCGCAGCCGCGGTGAACTCCCGTGCGCGCTCCGTGATACCCGTCCAGTCGCCCGCCTCGATGGTCGCCGCGCTCACGACGCTGGAGCCGGCCGTCACCGCGAGGGCGCCGGCGCGCATCCAGTCGGCCGCGTTGCCGGCGTGCAGCCCGCCGGACGGCACGAAGAGCGTGTCGGGAAAGGGGCCGCGCAGGTCTTTCAGGTACCCGGCGCCGACCACGGTCGAGGGGAAGATCTTCACCGCGGCCGCGCCGCACTCGACCGCGCGCATGACCTCCGACGGGGTGAGGGCGCCGAGCAGGAAGGGCACGCCGGCGTCGCGCGCGACGGCAGCGACGCCCTCGTGCAGCCCAGGCGTCACCAGAAAGCGTGCCCCCGCGGCGATGGCCGCCTCGGCTTTGGCGACATCGGTGACCGTTCCCGCCCCCACGAGCGGAGCCGCCGGGTCGCCCGCATCGACGGCGGCCACGGATGCCGCGATGACCTCCTCGACCCCCGGCGTCGTGAACGTGTATTCGACGGCCCGGATGCCCCCGGCGGCCAGCGCGCGGCAGAGCGCCGCCGGATCGTCTATGCGGGGCGCACGCACCACGGCGATGGCGCGATCGGCGGTCAGTACGTCGATCAGCATCTGTCTCCTCGGGGCCGTCAGTGTCTCGGGGGCGGTGGTCTTGGTCAGCCGAATGCCGTCTCGGCCAGACCGATCACGCACGGGCGGTCGGAGTCGACGTCGTCGACCACCGCGAGCGCCCGCCACTTGTCGAACGTGGTGCACGGATGCGAGAGGCCGAACCGCAGCACGTCGCCGATCTCGATCGTCGCGCCCGGCGGCACCGAGACGAAGCTGTGCTGGTCGCTCATCCTGGTGACAGACGCTCCCGCGAACGGCACCGTCGTCTCCGAACCGAATCTGCGGATGGCTTGTGGGATGGGCAGACCCTCGTCGTACGGGAAGTCGCGTTTGCCCGCATCGACGATGGCGAGCCCGGGCTCCGGGCGGGACACGACCGTTGCCCAGCCGTGGATCGCCGAGCGGAACGCACCGCCGCCGACTCGACCCAACGGGGTGATGCTCTGATAGAAGCCGTCATCGTGGGTGATGTACGCCCCCGATCGCAGTAGAACGTCGACGACCCGGCCGTTCGCGCCCGCGAGGTCACGTCGGGGTGCGAGCACCTCCGAAACGACATCGAAGTACGCGCTGCCCCCGGCCGACAGGATGACCGGGGAGCCTTGCGGATAGAGGCCGGCCGCCTCGATGGCGTCGTGCACGTCGAGGAGCCGCCGCAGATAGTCGCGCACCGTGCCGAGTGCTGCCGCGTCGCCGCCGTGGGCGAGCACGCCCTCGTATCCCGCCACCCCCGTGAGACGGAGGGAGGGGGAGGCGGCGACCGCGCGGGCGACGGCGAGCGCCTCGTCGCGCGTGCGAACCCCGGTGCGGCCGCCGGCGCCGCCCACGTCGATGAGGACGCCGAGGCGAGCGTGGTCGGCCGTCAGCTCTCCGAGCACCGTGTGCATGATCTCGACCGCTCGCTCCGAATCCGCCCACACCAGCACCTCGCTTGTGGGCTGGGCGACGAGGGCGACGTATCGCAGCGCATCCGGCTGCACCAGCGCGTTCGCCAGCATGATGCGCGGGATGCCCCAGCCGACGGCCACGGAGAGCTGCCAGGGCGTCGCCACGGTGATGCCCCAAGCGCCCGCTGCGAGCTGGCGCTCCCAGAGTTCACGGTTCATGGTGGTCTTGCCGTGGGGCGCGAGTCCGACTCCGGCGCTCTCACACCAAGCGCTCATCGTGTCGAGGTTGTTCTGCACGGCCGACTCGCTGAGGGTCACGAGCGGTGTGGGAAACGAGTGGAGCGGCGGCCGGCGCACCGGGAGGCTCTCCACGTCTGCCGGGGTGGCGTTCAGCGGCATCGCCTTGAACGAGTCCACGGCGGCTCCTTCCTCCGGCATCTCACGATGCGGCACGGTGTCGTTGCGTCACGCGCAACGCGCGTTGCAGCAAGCGGTCTCTCTGTTCTACCATGCAGGGGGATGGCGGCGAAACCCGGCAAGACGACCGGGCGGAGGAGATCGAGGCAGCAGTGCAGCAGCGCAAGACCGCGGTCACCACGATCGGAGAAGCGATGGTCGTGCTGTTCCCCGACGGCGGACAGCCCCTCGCCGACGCCACCACGTTCGGTTCCGACACCGGAGGCGCGGAGTTCAACGTCGCCACGTCCGTGGCCCGCATGGGGGTGCCGACCGCCTGGATCTCGCGGCTCGGCGACGACGGCTTCGGGGAGCGCATCCGCCGCGCCGCCGCCGACGCCGGGCTCGACACGTCTGCCGTGGAGATCGACGCCGAGCGGCCGACCGGGCTGTACGTCAAGGAGGCGAAGGGCGGCCCCGACGGGCTCTCGACCCGGATGCACTACTACCGCCGCGACTCGGCGGCCTCCGCGATCGGCCCAGACCTGTTCGCCACGCCGGCGGCAGCCGCGGCCCTGCGCGACTCGCGCATCGTTCACACCTCGGGCATCACCCCCGCGCTCTCGCCGAGCAGCGCGGCCGCCGTCTCGGGTCTGCGCTCAGCGGTCGGCGCCGAGACCATCGTCAGCGTCGACCTCAACTACCGCCCGCAGCTCTGGCAGGGACGCACGGCCGAAGCACTCACGGCGCTCGTGTCGCAAGCGGATCTGCTGTTCGCCGGCCTCGACGAGGCCGAGACGCATTTCGGGCACAGCGACACCGAGAGGCTCTTCGCCGAGAATCCGGCACTGTCGACACTCGTGCTGAAAGACGACGTGCGGCGGGCGACCAGCGTGACGAGAGACGGCGAGACCACCCACGTGCCATGCCTGACCGTCGAGGTCGTCGAACCCGTCGGGGCCGGGGATGCGTTCGCCGCAGGCTACCTGGCCGCGCTCGCCGAGGGGCGCGACGAGGTCGCCTGCCTGCGGCTGGGGCATGCCGTCGCCGCGCTGACGCTCATCGTCGCCGGCGACCGCCCCGCGGCGGTGCCGACCGCCGCCGAACGCGGCCGCATCGCCTCGGCGGCCGACGACGAGTGGGCGGGGTGGCGCGTGCATCCCGGTGACATCCCGTGGCGGACCGCGTGAGCCAGTCTCTTTCGCGCGCGCTCGACTTGCTCGACTTCGTCTCGCGCGGGGTCGACTCGCTCGACGCGCTCGCCGAACGCGCCGGGGTGCACAAGACCACGGTGTTGCGGCTGTTGCAGACGCTCGAGTCGCACGGTTTCGTCACGCGGGATGCGGCCTTCCGCTACCACGTCGGCTCGGCCGTGTTCTCGCTCGCGCAGTCGGCCCTGGAGGGGCGGGATGTGCGCCGCGTCGCCTCCCCGACCCTGCAGGCGCTGGGTGCGAGCACCGGGCAGACCGTGCACCTCGCCACCTACGAATCGGGAACGGTCACCTACATCGACAAGGTCGAGTCGCGCCAGCCGCTCCGGATGTACTCCCGCGTCGGCCTCCCAGCGGCGTTGCACGCGACGGCCGTCGGCAAGGTGCTCCTCGGCGGCCTCGACGACGCCGTGCTGCGCCGCATCGCCGACGGCATCGATTACGAGCGCTTCACCGACGGAACGATCGGCACCGCCGACGACCTCATCGCCGAGGTGCGCCTCTCCGTCTCGCGCGGGTGGGCGCAAGACCACGAGGAGCACGAGACGTTCATGAACTGCGTCGGCGCTCCCGTCTTCGGAGCGGACGGCAAGGTCGCCGCCGCCGTCTCGATCTCCGTGCCGAACGTCGTGCTTCCCTACGCCGACGTGCTCGCCCTGCTTCCCGTGCTGCACGAGGCCACGACCACCATCTCGGCCGAGCTGGGCTTCACCGGCTCCGCCCCGTTCATCCCGCCCGCACCCCTTCGAAAGGACACCCATGGCTGACCGCACCGCCATCCGCACCAGCGACGCCCCCGCCCCCGCGCACACCTTCTCGCAGGGGGTGCGCCGCGGCCCGTTCGTGCAGGTCTCCGGCCAGGGCCCCGTCGACCCCGCCAGCGGCGACTACGTCTTCGCGGGTGACGTCGCGGCTCAGACCACGCGCACGCTGCAGAACGTCGAAGCGATCCTCGCCGCGGCCGGAGCCACGTTCGACGACGTCATGATGCTGCGCGTCTACCTCACCAAGCGCGAAGACTTCGGCACGATGAACGACGCCTACGGGGCGTTCGTTTCCTCCCGCGTCACGTCGGGAGTGCTGCCCGCCCGCACCACCGTGTTCACAGGGCTGCCCCGCGAGGAGATGCTGGTCGAGATCGACGCGCTCGCGGTCACGGACTAGCTCTGCCATCCGAGAGGATGGAGGGGTGACGGATGCGGCGAAGGCGATTCTGGAGGCACGCGGTGTGGGGTTCGTGCGCGGTGGGCGCACCATCCTCGACGACATCGACCTGGTCGTGCGGCCAGGGGAGCACTGGGCGCTGATCGGAGCGAACGGCGCAGGCAAGAGCACCATCCTCAGCATGCTCGGCGCGGTCGTGCATCCGTCGCGCGGCACCGTGGAGGTGTTGGGGCGCCGGCTCGGGCGCGTCGACCTGCGCGAGCTCCGCGGGCTCATCGGCCACGTGAACCCCAGGCACCAGGTGCGCTCGCCGTTGACCGTGCGCGAGGTCGTGCTCACCGGTGTGACGGGCACGACCGAGCTCATGATGCGGTGGGAGCCCACGCCCGAAGAGTCTGCGCGGGCCGAGCAGCTGATCGACCTCCTCGAGATGCGCGACCTCGCCGACTCGACCTGGCCCACCCTCTCCCAGGGCGAGCGGGGGCGCACCCTGATCGCGCGGGCACTCCAACCCGATCCGCATCTCCTCCTGCTCGACGAGCCGAGCACCGGCCTCGACATCGCCGCACGCGAGCACCTGCTCGACCGCATCGACGGCCTGCGGATCGAACATCCCGATCTGGCGAGCGTGCTCGTCACGCACCATCTCGAAGAGCTGCCGGCGAGCACGACCCACGCCCTGCTGTTGCGCGACGGCCGCATCGTGGCCCAGGGGCTCGCCGACGATGTGCTCACGAGCGAGCTCATCAGCGAGACGCTGAACTACCCGCTGACCATCACACGCACCGACGGTCGCTGGGCGGTGCGCACAGCCAGACGGTGACGCCCAGGTTGCGTGCCCGCCGGGAATCTCGGCCGACCGGCGGCAGCGGACCTCGGCAGTGGTACGTTGCGCATGTGACCCGAATCGTGGCGGTGGCACCGGTGGTGCCGGCTCGAAGCTATAGCCAGAGCGAGATCACCACTGCGCTGCAGACGATGATCACGACCGATCCGGGCAGGCAGGCGGTGATGCGGCGCATCCACGCGTCGAGCGGGGTCGAGACTCGCAGCCTCGTGATGCCGCTCGAACGCTACGCGTCGCTGGTCTCGTTCCAGGAGTCCAACGACTTCTTCATCGCCGAGGGCACCACCCTCGCCGAGCGCGCCCTGACCGGTGCACTCGCCTCGGCCGGCCTCGAGCCCGCCGACGTCGACTTTCTGCTGTTCACCTCCGTCACCGGGATCGCCGCCCCGTCCATCGACGCGCAACTCGTCTCGCGCCTCGGGCTGCGCTCGGATGTGAAGCGACTGCCGAGCTTCGGCCTCGGCTGCGTTGCGGGGGCTGCGGGCATCGCCCGGGTTCACGACTACCTGATCGGGCATCCGGATGAGGTCGCCGTGCTGCTCTCGGTCGAGCTCTGCTCCCTCACGGTGCAGGCCAGCGACGATTCGATGGCGAACATCGTCGCCAGCGGTCTCTTCGGCGACGGGGCGGCCGCTGTGATCATGGTCGGCGACCGTCGCGCGCAGAAACTCGGGCTCCCCGGCCCCGAGGTCGTCGACACCCGCAGCCGCATCTACCCCGACACCGCGGATGTGATCGGCTGGGACATCGGCGGAACCGGTTTTCGCATCGTGCTGAGTGCGGGGGTGCCAGAGGTGATCGACCGCAACTTCGCCGGCGACACCGAGGGCCTGCTCGCGGCGCACGGGCTCACGATCGCCGACATCGGGGCGTGGGCGGCGCATCCGGGAGGCCCGAAGGTGCTCGAAGCGTTCTCGCGGGCGCTCGACCTGCCCGACGGTGCGCTCGACGCGAGCTGGCGCTCGCTCGCCCGGGTCGGCAACCTGTCTTCCGCCGCTGTGCTGCACGTGCTCGCCGAACTGATGGATGGGCATCCCGAGCCCGGCACCAACGGACTGCTCTTCGCGCTCGGCCCCGGCGTCACCGCCGAACTCGTGCTCTTGCGGTGGGCGGCAGGCACCGCGGCCGACGCGCAGACCGATATCGAGGTCGGCGCCGATTCGTCCGTCGGCGAGATCGGCGCAGCTGCGTGATCCTGTACACCGTGCTCGTGCTCGCGACCGGGCTCGAACGCATCGCCGAACTCGTCGTCTCGACGCGCAATGCCCGCTGGTCGTTCGCCCGAGGCGGCGTCGAGTTCGGCAAACGACACTTTCCGCCGATGGTCGCGCTGCACACCGGGCTTCTGCTGGCGTGCCTCGCCGAGGTCTGGTTCGGTGACAGGCCGTTCATCCCGTGGCTGGGCTGGCCGATGCTCGTTCTCGTGCTGGCGAGTCAGGCCCTGCGCTGGTGGTGCATCGCCGTGCTCGGGCCGCGCTGGAACACCCGGGTGATCATCGTCAGGGACCTGCCGCTGGTCGCCGGCGGGCCGTACCGCTGGCTGAAGCATCCAAACTACGTGGCCGTCGTGGTCGAAGGGTTCGCGCTGCCGCTGGTGCACACGGCCTGGGTCACCGCCATCGTCTTCACGGTGCTGAACGCCGTGCTGCTGCTCGCCGTGCGCATCCCGGTCGAGAATCGTGCTCTGGCGACGGTCGTGCCGGCCCGCCGATGACCGGTGGGAGGCCGCACGACGCCGATCTGATCGTTGTCGGGGGCGGCCCGGTCGGGCTGGCCGCAGGCATCGAGGCCGCCGTTCTGGGTATGGATGTGTTGATCGTCGAGCCGCGAGAGGGCCCGATCGACAAAGCGTGCGGTGAGGGGCTGATGCCGGGCGCGCTGGCGGCGCTGGACCGTCTCGGAGCGCATCCGGCCGGCCACGAGATCGCGGGCATCGCCTACCTGGATGGCGCCCGCGAGGCGCGGCACCGCTTCGTCGGCGCGACCGGCCGAGGAGTGAGGCGCACCGTGCTGCACGCCGCGCTCGCAGCCCGTGCCGCGGAGGTGGGCGTGCGCGTCGAACGCGCGCGGGTCGTCGACGTCGACGTCGGAGCCGACAGCGTGTCTGCCGGGCTCGCGGGGGAGGCGGGTCTCTCCGGCGGCCGGGTGCGGGCGCGCTGGATGATCGCGGCCGACGGGTTGCACTCGCCCGTGCGCCGCATGCTCGACCTCGAGCGCTCGCCGCAGCGCGACGACCGTCGCCGGTACGGCATCCGCCGCCACTACGCCGTCGCCCCCTGGACCGACCTGGTCGAGGTGCACTGGTCGGGCGACGTCGAGGCCTACGTCACTCCGGTCGATGCGGAGACGGTCGGGGTGGCCATGCTCGGCCCCCGGCACGTCGACCTGGATGCCGCGCTCGCCGGCATCCCGACGCTCGCGGCACATCTCGCGGCGGCGCCGGCCGTCACCTCCGCGCGCGGTGCCGGCCCCCTCCTGCAGCGCACCAGCGCGAGAACGTCGGGCCGCGTGCTGCTGGCGGGAGACGCCTCCGGTTACGTGGACGCTCTCACCGGCGAGGGGCTCCGCGTGGGGTTCGCCCAGGCGCGCTCGGCCGTCGCCGCGATCGTGGCCGGTGACGCTTCCGCGTATGAGCGCGCCTGGCGACAGGAGACCAGGGACTTCCGGATGCTCACCTCAGCGCTCGTCGCCGCCGCGCGGTCGCCGCTGCGTCACCGCATCGTGCCCGCCGCCGCTGCTGCTCCGCGACTGTTCGGAAGCGTCGTTGACCGCCTCGCCCGGTGACCCACACGCGGATTCCAATCGCGGCTCGTACCCTCATGGCGGGTGTAGTATCTGCAATTGACACTATTCACATGCAATATTTTGCGAGGTTCCGCGTGGGGAAGACGGCCGGCACAAAGCCTGCGGCTGCTCGAAAGAAGGCCGCCGAGTTCCGGGCGCTGGCGACCACCGTCGCATCGACGCCGACAGCGGCGGGGCGCACCAGCATCACGTTCTATCTGTCCGAAACGCTGCGCAACCGCGCACGCACCGCCTACCGCATGACCTGCGCCGACGAGGCCGACCTGAGCTGGTCCGACCTGATCGGCAAGGCGCTCCTGGCCGAGGTGGAACGGCGCGAGGTGATGTACAACGATGGCGAAGAGTTCGACGGCAGTCCGGAGCGACTGCAGCCGGGCCGTCCCGTCGGCGTCTGAGTCGAGGGTGGCCCGAGGGGCGGTTCGCCCGACACGCACGAACGCCGCGCCCCCGTCAGAAGACGGAGAGCGCGGCGTTCTGGTCGTGCTGGCGGCGGCTAGTTGGCCGTGACCGTATACGTGACCGACACGCCAGGCGTGCCGACACCGACCGTGTACTTGTCGTTGATGTAGGTGGCTTTGCTGTCAGATGCGGTGCCCGAGAGCGTGTAGCCGGCCTGCTCGAGCTTCGACTTGGCGTCGGCGAAACCGGTCTTGCCCTCCGGCTGCACTGTGACGCTCCAGCCGTTGTCCTTGTCGCCGCGAGCGACCAGGATGTCGCCGTCGATCAGGGGCACGTCGCTCTTCGGGAAGCTCGACGGGAGCGAAGCCGAAGCGCTGGACTCACTGGCTGACGGGGTGGAGGTGGATGCGTCACCGGTGCCGGAGCATCCGGCGAGCGATCCGATCGTGATGGCTGCCGCGAAAACGGCAGGGATGAACATTTTCTTGCGTGCGTTCTGCATGTTGATTCCTAGTGCTGTATGCGTATGTGATGCGGTATTGCGAGCATCCAGCTTACTCTCGGGTGTGCAGGGCACCCATGACGAATGTCAGCCCAGCAGCAGTGAGCTGAGCTGGTCGGTGGAGTGCACGATCGCAATCGCGCCGGCGGCTTCGGCGGGCGAGCCGTAGCCCCATTCGACGAGGATCGTGGGCAGGCCGTTCTCGGCCGCCCCTTCCACGTCGAACGCGCGGTCGCCGACCATGACGGTCTGCGTGAGGTCGACGCCCTGCTCGGTGAGCCTGCGCACGGCTTCGGCCACGACATCGGCCTTGGCGCTGCGCGACTCGTCTTCGGTGGCGCCGGTGATGACGTCGAAGTACTGAGCGAGATCGAAGTGCTCGAGGATGCGCTTGGCCTGCAGCTCAGGCTTGCTGGTGGCGACCGCGAGCGGGATGCCCGCGTCTTTGAGTCGCTGGAGCAGGCCGCGGATGCCGGGGAAGACCGCGCTGTCGAAGGCGCCGTGCTCGTGGTACGAGGCGCGGTAGATCGTGAGGGCCTTGCGCGACTCCTCCTCGGTCATCCCGGCGAACTCCTGCAGGGAGTCGAGCAGCGGAGGCCCGACGTACTCGACGAGCTGGGCGGGGGAGGGCACGGGCAGACCGAGGGTCTCGAACGTCGAGGCGAGGGATGCGGTGATGCCGGGTGCTGAGTCTGTGAGGGTTCCGTCGAGGTCGAACAGAACGCAGGTCCATGTTCGCGTGACGGTGGGGGTGGTGTTGGTCATAACCGTCCAATGGTAGGTGAGAGAAATCGAAGAACGCTCAACGTCCGCCGAGGGCGGATTCGATGTGCGATCGGGCGACGACCATCGTCTCGTCGGCCCCGGGGTTGAACTGCACGGCGACGAAGTCTGCGGTCGTGATGAACCCCAGTGCCTCGGTGGCCGGCACGATCACGGCCTGCACCTGGGTTCCCGCGCCGGCGCCGCCGGCCACGGCGCCCTGCAGAGCCTTCATCGAGGTGAAGAGCGGCAGCACGGACTCGCCGGTGGTGGAGGAGATCGTGCGCAGCGTCGTGTTCTCGGGAGTGGACCCGGTGACGTCGACCACCAGGCCGCCCTTCACCGCTGCCGTGAGGAGCGCATCCAGGTTCTCGATGCTGGGCTCGGCGACGATGGCGGCGAGCGCCTTGCGCACCGGGACGTTCTCGTAGCTCGAGGGGAAGCGGGGTGTCATCGCCATCAGAACAGCCTGCTGTCGCTGTCGTCGAGCCCGCGCATCTCGTCGTAATCGAGCACGAGGCAGCGGATGCCGCGGTCTTCGGCGAGCGTTCTCGCCTGCGGCTTGATCTCTTGAGCGGCGAACACACCGACCACCGGCGCCAGGTGGGGATCCCGGTTCATCAGTTCGAGGTAGCGAGTGAGCTGTTCGACGCCGTCGATGTCGCCCCGGCGCTTCAGCTCGACCGCGACGGCGCCGCCCTTCTCATCCCTGGCCAGGATGTCGACCGGGCCGATCGCCGTCATGTACTCGCGGCGCACGAGCACGTGGCCGTCGCCGAGGAGGTGGATCTGCTCGGCGAGCAGCTTCTGGAGGTGGGCTTCGACGCCGTCTTTCTGCAGCCCGGGATCGACGCCGAGGTCGTGGGCCGAGTCGTGCAGGATCTCGTGGATCGACACGACGAGCATGTCGGCCGTCTTCGCCTGGGTCACCTTCCAGATCTCGGTGACACCGACCTCGGCCTGAGCCTCGTCGGGTTGCAGCACGCTGAGCGTGCACGGCGGGCTCATCCAGTTCAGCGGCTTGTACGAGCCGCCGTCGGAGTGCACGAGCAGGCTGCCGTCGGACTTCAGCATGAGCAGCCGGTTCGCCAGCGGCAGGTGCGCGCTCAAGCGGCCGGCGTAGTCGACGGAGCACTTCGCAATGACTAGACGCACCGAATCATCCTAGGGCGCTGGCAGGATGGGTGCATGGCCAGCGACCTCCTCATCGGCACCTATACGCAGCACCTTCCCCACGTCGACGGCAGGGCAGACGGCATCCTCGCCGCCGTGTTCGACGGGGCCGGGATCGAGGACGTGAGGCTTGCGGCCGCTGCCGACAATCCGTCGTGGGTGACATCGAGCCGTGACGGTTCGCGTGTCTACGCCGCGATCGAGACCGAGCCCGATGGCGCGATCGCCGCCTTCGCCCGTGACGAGGATGGCGTGCTCACGGCACTCGGCGAGTCTTCGTCGGGAGGCGCGGCGCCGGCGTACCTCACGCTCGATCCGAGCGAGCGGTTCGTGGTGGCCGGCACCTACGGTGGCGGCTCGCTCTCGGTCTTCGCGCTGGCGGGCGACGGGTCGCTCGGCGAGCGGGTGTCGTTCGTGCAGCACGAAGGACACGGCCCGAACGCCGCCCGCCAAGAGGCGCCGCACGTGCACCAGGTGAGCTTCGACCCTGTCACCGGAGACCTCGTGGTGGTCGACCTGGGCCTCGGAGAGGTGCGGTTCTACGACTTCGGCGCCGACGGCTCCGTCGAGCTCCGACCCGAGGTGACGGTCTCATCGGGAGCGGCGGGCCCCCGCCACCTCGCGTTCCACCCGGGCGGCGGCCACGCGTTCGTGGTCAACGAGCTCGACAACACCATCGATCTGCTGCGGCGCGAGGGCGACCGCTTCGCTCGCGTGAGCACCGCGTCCACTCGTCCGGCCGATGCGGTGGGCGAGAGTTCGGCCGCGGCCGTTCGCGTCTCGTCGAGCGGGCGCACGGTCTTCGTGACCAACCGCGGTGATGACAGTGTCGCCGTGTTCGCGTTCGAGTCGGAGGGCGCGGAGCCGTCGCTCGCGCTCGTGGCGACCGTGCCGACGCGCGGCGCCACCCCGCGCGATCTGGTCGTGTCGCCGGAGGGGGATCGCATCCTGGTCGCCAACCAAGACGGCGGCAGCGTCGCGGTCTTCGCCTTCGACGACGCCGAGCGCACGCTCGAATTCGTCTCGCTCACGGCCGCGCCGACGCCGGTCTGCCTGCGCTTCGTCGGCTGACAGACGTCGCCGCCCCCGAGCTGGAGGGCGGCGACGGTGTGTGCTCGTACGGGCTACTTCAGGGTGCGGAGCGTGGCGAAGAAGGCCCGGATGTCTTCGGCGAGAACAGCGGGGCGCTCCAGCGCCGCGTAGTGCCCGCCGCCGTCGAACTCCGACCAGTGCACGATGTTGTCGTTGTCCCGCTCGGCGAAGGTGCGCACGGACTTGAAGTCGTCGGAGAACACCGCGACGCCGATGGGGGAGTGGTTCACCGCCGGCTCCGCGCCCGCGTGCGCCTCCTCGTGGTGGTAGCGGCCCATCGTCGCCGAGGTGTTGGTGAACCATTCGAGCGAGGCCTCCGTGAGGATCTGCTCGGTCGTGACGAGACTCGTGCCGTTGCCGAACGACTGGAACAGCTCGTTCCAGGCCAGCTGCCCGATCGGCGAATCGGAGAGGCCGACGGCCACCGTCTGCGGCCGGCTCGCGTTGATGGCGTTGTAGCCGCCCACCGACTGGAACCACTGCATGTGCTCGAGGGCTGCGTAGTCCTTCGGCTCCAGCTTCTCGAACTCGGCGGGGTCGCCGGAGGGGAAGGAGAACAGCTGCAGCACGTGCGAGCCGAGGTATCCCTCGGGGGCCGCGAGCCCGAACTCGCGGGCGACCATCGCACCACCGTCGCTGCCGTGGGTGCCGTACTCGTCGTATCCGAGGCGGTGCATGAGCGTGTCGAACGTGCGCGCGACGCGGGCCATCGTCCAGCCGCGCTCGACCACCGGCACGCTGTAGCCGAACCCGGGCAGCGACGGCACGACGACCGAGAACGCGTCCTCCGCCCGTCCGCCGTGCGCGACCGGGTCGACGAGCGGGCCGATCAGGTCGAGGAAGTCGACGAAGCTGCCCGGGTAGCTGTGCACGAGCAGCAGCGGTGTCGCGTTCTCCTCGGCCGACGGAACGTGGAGGAAGTGGATGGTCTGGCCGTCGATCTCGGTGAGGAAGCCGGGGAAGGCGTTGATCTTGGCCTCCTGCTCGCGCCAGTCGAACCCGTTCCGCCAGGTCTCGGCGACCTCGCGGAGGTAGGAGTTGGGCACGCCGTACTGCCAGTCGTCCTCGCCGGGAACGGCCCGGGGGAGGCGGGTGCGGGCGATGCGGTCCTGCAGGTCGGCGATGTCGTCATCCGAGACGGCGATGCGGAACGGGGTGATCTGGGTGTTCGTCTGAGTTGTCATGGCTTCACTGTAGAAAGCTAATAGGAACGTTCGGTTCCTATATATGCGATGATCTTCGGCATGACGGATACGGCCTCGCGACTGCTGCGCATCCTCGCCCTGTTGCAGGTTCGGCCCGCCTGGACGGCCGCCGAACTCGGCGAGCGGCTGGCCGTGAGTTCGCGCACCATCCGCACCGACATCGACAGGCTTCGCGCGCTCGGCTACCCGGTCGACGC
Organism: Leifsonia sp. NPDC058292; assembly: GCF_042880955.1. NCBI lineage: Bacteria > Bacillati > Actinomycetota > Actinomycetes > Micrococcales > Microbacteriaceae > Leifsonia > Leifsonia sp. NPDC058292. Next base: position 84,977 of record NZ_JBHVYL010000002.1, on the reverse strand, counting down.
CGTGCGCGGTCCGGCGGGCCACTACCGTCTCGGAGCGGGCGGGAGGCTGCCCCCGCTGCTGCTCGACGACGAGGAGGCGGTGGCGGTGACCATCGGCCTGCGGGCGGCGACCGGAATCAGCGGCATCGAGGAGAGCAGCGCGCGGGCGCTCGCCAAACTCGAGCAGGTGCTTCCCGACCGTCTGCGCATCAAGGTGACGGCCGTGAACCAGACGGTGTCGAAGGCGCCGGAGAACACCGGAAGCAACGTGCCCGACCCCGTGGTCGACGCGGACGTTCTCTCGGCGATCGCCACGGCCATCCACGAACGCCACTGGCTCAGGTTCGACGATCGGGAGCGGCAGCGCGCGGTCGAACCGTATCGCCTGGTCAACTGGCAGCGCCGGTGGTACCTCGTGGCGCGCGACACGACGACGGCGGAGTGGGCAGCCCACCGCGTGGACTGGATGACGCTGCGGATGCCCACCCACCGCCCGTTCGAACCGCGCCCGCTCGAAGGCGGCGACTACGCGAGCTTCGTGCTGCGCACGGTGGCGGCGGCCGGCTGGGATGTGCACGCCCGCATCGAGGTGATGGCGCCGGCGGAAGAGGTGCTGTCGCGCATCAACGCCGCCGTCGGGGTGGTGGAGCCGATCGACGACGACACCTGCGTGCTGGTCACCGGCGGCGACAGCGTCGAGATCATCGCGGTCTACATCGGGATGCTGGGCCTCGACTTCAAGGTGACGTCGCCGCCCGAGCTGGTCGCCCAGGTGCGCGCCCTCGGCGCGCGCTACGCGCGGGCCGTGCGGTAGCGCGGCGGGCCGCGCCGGCGCTGTGCGGCGGGCCTGCGCGTGCCGCGGTGGTGCGCGCCTGCGCGCGTGCCGCCGCGGGCGAGCGAGCGTGCCCGTTCGTGCGGGCGAGCGTGGCCGTTTGCACCGAGCCGGTCCGTTCCGGTCGAGTGTGCCCGGCACACCTGCCACGGTCGACCGCAAGTGCCTCGCTCGCCATCAGCCGGGCGCGGTGCGCGCAGACTGGCAGTGTTTGCCGTGCGGGCGAGCGTGGCCGTTTGCACCGAGCCGGTCCGTTCCGGTCGAGTGTGCCCGGTGCACCGGCCACGGTCGACCGCAAGTGCCTCGCTCGACGGGGATGCGCGGGGCGGCGGCCAGCGCCGTGCGGCCAGCGCCGGACGGCCGGCTACGCGGCGGGGTCGCTCGCGGACGCGGCGGCCGGCTGCTTGCGGCTGCGCGACGACTCCCGCACGGCCGGCGCCGCCAAGAACGCGGCGACGAGCAGCACGAGGATGAGGTACAGCGCGTTCAGCAGGCCGAACTCCTTGCCCAGGAACCCGATGACCGGCGGGCCGACCAGGAACGCGCAGTATCCGATGATCGCCACAGCGCTCACGCGGGCGGCCGGGTTGGCGGCGCCGTCGGCCGCGGCGGACATCCCGAGCGGGAAGCCCAGCGAGACGCCGAACCCCCACAGCACGGTGCCGATCACGACGAGCCAGAGCGGCCCGCCGAGGATGAAGATCAGGAGCCCGGCGGCGCCCAGCCCGGCGGTTATACGGATGGCCACCACCCGGCCGATCCTGTCGACGAGCGGGCCGCCGGCCACGCGGCCGATGGTCATCGCGGCCACGAAGAAGCCGAAGACCACGGCTCCGGTCGAGTTGTCCTGACCGTGTCCGTCGACCACGGCGAGGGAGATCCAGTCGTTGGCCGAACCTTCGCCGAACGCCATGCCGAGCATCACGACGCCGATCAGGATGAGACGCCAGTCGGCCCACACGGCCAGGCTGTCGCGCATCCGCTGACCGAATGGCACCTTGGGCTGAGCCGCGCCCGCGGCCTCGTCGCCGAGTTCGGCCTCGCGCGGGATGTAGCGCACGGCCACGATCACGCCGGCGAAGATCACGACGGCGATGGCGATGAGGTGCCACGACACGTCGATGTCGAGGGCGGCGGATGCGGCGCCGATTCCCGCGCCGAGCACCGTTCCGAGGCTGAAGCACGCGTGCATGAGTGGCATGAGGGTCTTGCCGATCTCGCGTTCCACGGCGGTGCCTTCGACGTTCATCATCACGTCGACCATCCCGTTTCCGAAGCCGAGAAGGATGAGACCGACCGCAACCAGCGGGATCGAGTGCGCCACCGATGTGCCGACGCCGAGCAGCACCAGCCCCACGGAGACGATCGTCAGGCCGGCGACCATCCCTTTGTGCGGGCCGAAACGCACCAGCACCGGTGAGGAGAGGGCGAGACCGATGATCGCGCCGACCGACATCCCGAGGATGAGCAGACCGATCGCCGAAGGGTCTTTGCCGAGGTCGAGCCCGTCGCGCACGCCCGGGATGCGGGCCACCCAGGTCGCCATGGCGAGTCCGCTCAGAATGAAGATCACGAACACTGCGTTGCGCCACGCGGTGAGCTCGCGGCGGCTGCGGGATGTGGTCGGGGTCGTCTGCGACATCGTGGTCCTGTACGGCTGGGAAACGGTGCTGATGGATGCTCGAATCGATTCGATCGAAACGATTCGACTAAGCTACCACACGTGAACGACACCAGCACCTCCCCTGCGCGCCCCACCCTCGCGGCGGTCGCTCGCCTGGCCGGCGTCTCCAATTCGACCGCGTCTCTGGCGTTCAGTGGCAGCGGACCGGTCTCCGAATCGACCCGAGAACGTGTTCTCGACGCCGCGAAACAGCTGAACTATGCCGGCCCCGATCCGCGTGCGCGCTCCCTCCGCCGCGGACGCTCCGGCATCGTGGGAGTCGTCATGGAGGAGCGCGTTCGCGACGCCTTCCACGACCCCATCAAGATCGCCCTCCTCGACGGCATCGCCCAGGAGATCGGCGCGATCGACGCGGGGCTGCTCATCCTCACCGACGCGGGCGAGACAGCCCAGCGCATCGACGACGCTCCGATGGATGCGGTGGTGCTCATCGGCTGCAGCCCCCGCCTCGACGAGTCGGTCGCCATCCTCCGCCAGCGCGGCATCCCTCTGGTCGCGATCGAGGGAGACCCCGCCGACGACGTTCTGACGATCGGCCAAGACAACCGCGAGGCCACCCGTGTCGCCGCGCAGCATCTCTACGACCTGGGTCATCGGGATGTGGCGGCCGTCACTCTCTCCCTCGACCGCGACCGCACGCGCGGCCCCCTCACCTCCGAACGTCTCGCCTCCGGAACCTCCAACACGACGATCTCCCGTTTCGCCGGCCTGCGCGACGTGTTTCCGGATGCGCGTGGCGAGGTCACCCGCGGCTCTTTCGTCGAGGAGGGCCGCATCGCCGGCCACGTGCTGCTCGGCGACCCCGCCACCCGGCCGACCGCGATCGTCGCCCAGAGCGACCTGCTGGCCGCCGGCGTCATCCGTGCCGCCGAGGAGCTCGGCCTCGACGTGCCCGCCGACCTGAGCGTCGTCGGCTTCGACGGCGTCCGCGTCGACGGCCTCTGGCCCTACGACCTGACCACCCTCGTGCAGCCCGCCGTCGACAAGGGCCGCGCCGCCGGCGTCGCCATCGTCGACATGCTCGACGGCCGCTCCGCCCGCCCCGCCACCTTCACCAGCGTCTTCCACCTCGGCAACACCACCGCCCCGCCCCGCCGCTGAGCGGCGCTGCTGCCGCCGCCGCTGCTGCTGCCCGTTGCTGCCGCCGCGCCCGTTCTACCGCGAGTGTGACTCTTCGCCATGAGTGTGCCCGTTCCGGTCGAGTGTGCCTGCAGTGCCGGCCACATTCGACCGCACGGGCCACATTCGTTGGGATGGGCCACGTTCGCGCGGCCTGAGGGCAAGTGTGCGCCGGCCATATTCGCAAGGATCGGCCACGCTCGATAGGCGTTGTGGTGAGTGCGCGCATCCCTTCCCGTTCCGTAAGTGTGACTCTTCGCCATGAGTGTGCCCGTTCCGGTCGAGTGTGCCTGCAGTGCCGGCCACATTCGACCGCACGGGCCACATTCGTCGGGATGGGCCACGTTCGACGGGCGTAGAGGTTAGTGCGTTCGCGAATGGCCTAAGTGGCTCGTTGCCTTCACGAGTGTGGCTCTTTGCCGTGAGTGTGTCCGGTGCGGTCGAGTGTGTCTGCTGTGCCTGCCACATTCGACCGGAACGGTCACACTCGTCGGGATGGGTTACATTCGTCGGGATGGGCCACGCTCGTCGGGATGCCCGCGAGACCGCACCCCCGCACCGCACCCGCCCAAACCGCATCACCACTCCGCACCCGCCCAAACCGCATCACCACTCCGCACCCGCCCAAACCGCATCACCATTCCGCACCCGCCCGAACCGCGCCCTCACCACTCCCCTTCCCCACCCGCACCCTCACCGCCCACCGAATCCGACACGCACACCCCACCCGCAGACGCCCGCCGAATAGGCTGTCGGCATGACCGATCTCGAAGCCTTGTACCGTGACCTGCACAGCCACCCCGAGCTCGCGTTCGCCGAACATCGCACGGCCGGCATCGTCGTCGAGCGGCTGTCCGCGCTGGGTCTCGACGTGACGCAGGGCATCGGCGGCACCGGGGTTGTGGGGGTGCTCGAGAACGGCGAAGGGCCGACCGTGCTGCTTCGCGCCGACATGGATGCCCTCCCGGTTCTCGAAGACACCGGGCTCGAATGGGCGTCCACCCAGACGGCCACCGATCACACCGGCGCGGTCGTTCCTGTGATGCACGCGTGCGGCCACGACATCCACATCACGTGCCTGGTCGGCGCCGTCGAAGCGCTGGTCGCGGCGCGCGACGAGTGGACCGGCACACTGGTGGCGCTTTTCCAGCCGGCCGAGGAGCACGGCGGCGGCGCGCAGGTGATGATCGAAGACGGACTCTACGAGAAGGTTCCGGTGCCGGATGTGGTGCTCGGCCAGCACGTGACGCCGCTGCCCGCGGGGATGCTCGGCGCGCACTCGGGCGCCGCCATGGCCGCCGTCGACACGATGGAGGTCACGCTGCACGGTCGCGGTGGTCACGGATCCCGGCCCGAGACGACCATCGACCCCGTCGTGATGGCGGCCGCCACCGTGATGCGCCTGCAGACGATCGTGTCGCGGGACATCGCGCCGCAGGAGACCTCCGTCGTGACGGTGGGTTCGATGCACGCGGGCAGCGCCAACAACATCATCGCGGCCGAGGCGAAGCTCGGCATCAGCGTGCGCAGTTTCAGCGAAGAGGTGCGCGCGCGGGTGCTCGGCTCGGTCGAGCGCATCGTCTCGGCCGAAGCCGCGGCGTCGGGCGCGACGGTGCCGCCGACGATCGAGTTCGGAGAACGGTATCCGGTCACCGTGAACGACCCCGCCGCGACCGAGCGTGCAACGGCCGCGTTCGCCGCCGAGTTCGGCGAGGAGCGCCTGTTCGACCCAGGAGCCATCTCCGGAAGCGAAGACGTGGGCAACCTGGCGACGGCGGCGACCGCGGTCAAGGGCTCAACGGTGCCGCTGGTCTACTGGATGCTCGGCGGCGGCGACCCGGCGACCGTTGCCGCCGCGCTTGCCGCGGGAACGATGGAGGCCCACATCCCGTCGAACCATTCCCCGCACTTCGCACCGCTCGCCCAGCCCACGATCGACACCGGTGTGCGCGCGCTGGTCGTCGCCGCGCGGGAGTGGCTGGCCTAGACACTCACGCGCCGGCGGCGCACCCGTGACGCCGGCGCCGCACCCGTGACGCTGGCGCCGCACCCGTGACGCTGGCGGCGCACCCGTGACGCCGGCGCGCACCCGTGACGCCGGCCCCGCTCACACCCCCGGGCGCATCCACCGGGTCGTGTGCGCGCGCAGCCCCAGCGTCACGGCGCGCGCCCCGAGGTATCCGAACGCGAACGCCGCTGTCAGCCAGGCGAGCCCCGCCGCGTCATGCCCGCCCCACGCCCCGACCATCAGTGCCAGCGGAACGAACACCGCGACATTGGTGAGCCCGGTCAGCGCGAGGTACCGCGCATCCCCGGCTCCGATGAGCACACCGTCGAGCACGAAGACGTAGCCGCCGAGCGGTGCGCCGACCCCGATGATGGCGAGCGCCACCGGGAGGAGGGATGCGACCGACGGATCGTTCGTGAACAGTCCGGCCGCGAACGGGCTGAGCACGACCACGATCGCCCCGAACACGACCCCGGCCCCGACGCCCCACTGCAGACATCGCCGCAGCACCGCGCGCACGTTCTCGAGGTCTCCCGCGCCGAGGCCTTTGCCGACGAGGGCCTGGGCGGCGATGGCGAGCGCGTCGAGAGCGAACGCGATGGTCGCGAACACGGTCATGGTGACCTGGAACGCGGCGAGCTCGTCAGGACCGAGACCGGTGGCGGTGAAGACGGCGAAGAGCATCGCCGCACGCAGGCTCGCCGTGCGAAGCAGCAGCCAGCCTCCCGACCGTGCGCTGTGGGCGACCCCGGTGTGGTGCGGAAGAAGCGGGGCGCCGACGCGGCGGGCGTGCCGGGCGACGATCACCACGTAGACGAGCGCCATCGCCCACTGCGCCACGACGGTTCCGGCCGCCGACCCGGCGATGCCCCAGCCGAGCGGATAGATGAACAGGTAGTTGAGCACGATGTTGACCGCGAAACCGGCGACGGCGACGACGAGCGGCGTGCGGGTGTCTTGCAGGCCTCGGAGCAGCCCGGTCGCGGCGAACACGAGGAGCATGGCCGGCAGGCCGAGCATCGACAGTTGCAGGTAAGTGGATGCGGCGGCCGACACCGCGGGCGAGGCGCCGAACAGAGACACCAGCCACGGCGAGGCCAACCAGCCCGCCGCCGCGAGCAGCATCCCCAGCGCCAGCGCAAGCCAGCTGCCGTCGACGCCGGCCGCCACGGCGCCGCGTACGTCCCCTGCTCCGAGGCGACGCGCCACGGCGGGCGTGGTGCTGTAGGCGAGGAACACCATGAGTCCGACGATCGTCTGCAGCACGGCGCTCGCTATCCCGAGGCCGGCGAGTGGGGTGACGCCGAGATGGCCGACCATGGCCGAGTCCGCGAGCAGGAACACCGGTTCGGCCACGAGCGCCCCCAGCGCGGGAACGGCCAGCCGCAGGATGTCCCGGTCGACGGGCCGTGTCTCTTGCTTCCGCACCGCACAACGCTACCGCCCCGCGCGAGGGGCGGCTTGTTGCGACCTGGCACTGTGCGCAGGTCGCAAGAACGCGCCCCTCGTCGGCGCGAGGAGGCGAGGGGCGCGAGGGGTGAGGGGTGAGGGGGGCGCGGGTGCATGATGTGAGGGTGCGCATCGACGAGGTCACCCACTTTCTGGCGCTCGCCGCCGACGGACATGTGGCGCATGCGGCCGAGGCGCTGGGCGTCTCGCAGTCCACCCTGTCGCGCTCGGTCGGACGGCTTGAGGCGGAGATGGGCGTCGAGCTGTTCGACCGCACGAAGGGCCGGTTCGAACTGAACCGGTACGGGCAGATCCTGCTCGCTCACGCGTCGCGCGCGCTCGCCGAGTTCGAGACGGCCCGGTCGCGCATCGACGCGCTCCGCGATCCTTCTGCGGGCACCGTGTCGATCGCCTACGTCTCGTCGTTCGGGTCGTGGCTCATCCCGCGACTGGTCGGCGACTACCGCGCCCTGTTCCCCGACATCCGCTTCGTGCTGAACGGGGGAACGGCCGACACCGTGCTGGAGGCGCTCCGCGGGGGAGCCGCCGACATCGCGATCTTGAGCCCCGACCCTCGCGACCCCGAGATCGACTGGCGGGCGTTGACCTCGGAACGGCTGGCGCTCGGGGTGCCGGATGCGCATCCGTTCGCCGCGCGCACCGACGGCGTCGAGGTGAGCGAGCTGGAGGATCTGGAGTTCTTGGCGCTCAAGCCCGGCGCCGGACTGCGGGGCATCGCCGATTCGTACTTCGCGGTGCACGGCGTCGTTCCGAACGTCGTGCTGGAGGTCACCGAGCTGTCGACGTTGCGCGCACTGGTGCGGGCGGGCGTCGGCGTCGCGCTGTTGCCGGAGCTGACCGAGGATGCCGGTCTGCGGCTGGTCCCTCTGCGCGACGAGGCGACCCGCGTGATCGGTCTGGCGACCAATCGCTCGCGCAGTCCTTCCGCCGCCGCGCAGCAGTTCGCCCGGTTCGTGCGGGAGGAGTGGGCCTGAGGCCCGGGGACCCTCGCCCCGCTCGGGCGCGACGGCACTAGGTCACGGTTAGCGGCTGCACAGACTCGATGCCTCGCCGGCGGCGGCCGACCTCACATCTCTTCGTGCGTGTTCGGGTCGCCGCCGAAGAGCCGGCCGTCGGGCTTGCCGAGCGCCGTGATCGCGGCCACTTCGTCGCCGTCGAGCTCGAACCCGAAGATGTCGAAGTTCTCCCGCTGGCGTTCGGGCGAAGCCGACTTGGGGATGGGGAGCGAACCGATCTGCGTGTGCCACCGGAGCACGACCTGCCCGGGCGTCACACCGTGCGCCGCGGCGGCGTGGGTGACGGGCTCGGCCGTGAGCACGGGCGCGTTCTTGCCGAGCGGGCTCCAGGCCTCCGTCACGATCCCCTTCTCGCGGTGGTAGGCCAGAAGCTCCGTCTGAGGAAAGAAGGGATGCAGCTCGATCTGGTTCACCGCCGGGAGCACTCCCGTCTCGGCTTCGAGGCGTTCGAGGAACTCGATCGTGAAGTTGGAGACGCCGATCGAGCGAACAGGGCCGTCGGCCCGAAGCTCCACCATCGCCTTCCAAGTGTCGACGAACTTGCCGACGCTCGGGTTCGGCCAGTGGATGAGGTACAGGTCGAGGTAGTCGAGCTGCAGCGCATCCAGTGAGCGGTGGCAGGATGCGATGGTCTCGTCGTAGCCGTGGTCGCGCCCCGGCACCTTGGTGGTGATCTTGAGCTCTTCGCGCGGAACGGACGACTCGGCGACCGCACGGCCCACCGCATCCTCGTTGCCGTAGTTCACCGCGGTGTCGATCAGCCGGTAGCCGATGTCGATCGCGCTGCCGATGGCGGCCGCGCCCTCGCCGCCGCGCAACGGGTAGGTGCCGAAGCCGATGGAGGGAAGGGCGTTGCCATCGTTCAGATCGAGTTTCGTCTCAGAGGTCATTCCTCCAGGGAGCATGGATGCGCCACCGATGTCAACCCCCGCGCCCCGGTTGGGCATCGCGTGGGGGCTGTCCTTAGACTTTTCGCGGAGGCCCAGCCATGACGACGACCATCCCCGAATCCGCCGCGCCACTGCTGCTGGGCCGATATCGCCCGCACAGCCTGATCGGCCGTGGCGGCATGGCGTCGATCTTCCGCGCCCACGACGAGACCCTCGATCGTGACGTGGCCTTGAAGCTGTTCCGGGCCGGCGGTGCCGAAGACATGGACCAGCACCACACCGAGCTCTCCGCGCTCGCGCGGCTGAGCCACCACGGGATCGTCTCGCTCATCGACGCAGGCATCGACTATTCGAGCCCGGAAGACCCCCGGCCCTTCCTCGTGATGGAACTGGTGCGGGGAACAGACCTCGAGACCACCCTCGGCCAGCGCGCGCTCACCGCGGAGGAGATCGCCGAGATCGCGTTCGACCTCGCCGAAGCGCTCGAATACGTGCACGCCAACGGAGTGATCCACCACGACATCAAGCCGTCGAACGTGATGCTCGTCGAATACGGCACCTCCACTTTCCGGGCCCGCGCGCGGCTCGCCGACTTCGGCATCGCCCTCAACGTGGCCGACGACAACACCGACACCGGCCAGGAGACGACCGGCACCGCCGCCTACCTGAGCCCGGAGCAGGCCTCGCGGCAGCCGGTGAGCACGGCATCCGACGTCTACTCGCTCGGTCTGGTGCTGCTGCAGTCGTTCACGCGCACCATCGCCTTTCCGGGCAACCAGGTGCAGTCGGCGCTCGCCCGTCTCGACGCCGACCCCGCCATTCCCGCCGACCTGCCCGGGGACTGGACGGCGCTCCTCACCGCCATGACCGCGCGCGACCCGGATGCCCGCCCCGCGATGGCCGACCTCACCCTCGCCTTCCGCCAGGCCATCTTCGACGCGACAACCTAGCTGCTCGGCCCCCGGCCCCCGGCTACCGCCGGCGCCAGGCACCTCGCGCCGGAGATTTCCGCATCCCTCGCCGCAAATCTCCGTCAGGCCGGACATCCCACCGGCGCGTCGCGCGAAATCTCCGACCCTAGGACGTCTGGTCCTCGTCATCCCCGGCAGGGTCGTGCCGCTCGGGCTCGACGAACCCGTCGGCGTCATACGGCTCCCGCCCGTCGGTGGCGTCCTCGTCGGGATCGGTGTCGAGCGGCTCCCCGGATGGGGTCTCCAGCGCGTCATCACGTGCATCGGTCATGGTGTCCTCCGTTCACCTCGGGGACTCGGCCCCGTCGTGCGCGACGGTAGACCGCTGAGCAGCGGTCGCGCCATCCCATCCCGCAATAAATAGCTTTCACAAATTTGTGAAACAGGCGTAGAGTCCGCCCATGGACACAGTGATCAAGGCCACCGGCCTCGAGAAGCGCTTCGGCCGTGTGCGGGCTCTGGACGGGCTCGACCTCTCCGTCTCGGCGGGGGAGGTGCACGGCTTCCTCGGCCCGAACGGCGCCGGAAAATCCACGACCATCCGGGTGCTGCTCGGCCTGGCCAAATCGTCGGGTGGCAGCGCGACGCTCTTCGGTCGCGACCCGTGGAAGGATGCGGTCGACCTGCACCGTCGCATCGCCTACGTTCCCGGAGACGTCAGCCTCTGGCCGAACCTCTCCGGCGGCGAGGCGATCGACCTGCTCGCCCGCCTGCGCGGCGGCACCGCCGACAGGGCCGCCTACGCCGAACGCAAGAAGCGGCTCACCGACGTCTTCCAGCTCGACCCCACCAAGAAGGGCCGGGCGTACTCGAAGGGCAACCGGCAGAAGGTCGCCCTCATCGCGGCGTTCGCCACGCCAGCCGACCTCTACATCCTCGACGAGCCGACCAGCGGACTCGATCCGCTGATGGAGGCGACGTTCAACGCCGAGGTGTCGCGCGTCGCGAAGGAGGGTGCGACCGTGCTCCTGTCGAGCCACATCCTCTCCGAGGTCGAACAGCTGTGCGACAGGGTGAGCATCATCCGCGCGGGCAAGACCGTCGAGTCGGGCACGCTGGCGGACCTCCGACACCTGACGCGCACCGAGGTCGCCTTCGCGGCCGACGGGGTGACGGATGCGCAGCTTGCGCGCATCCCGGATGCGAACGACCTGCAGACCACGAACGATCGCGTGCACTTCACGGTGGACAGCGACAAGCTCGGCGGAGTGCTCGCCGCCCTCGCGGAGCTGAACCCGGGCGGCCTCACCGTCGCCCCGCCGTCGCTCGAAGAGCTGTTCCTGCGCCACTACGGCGACGAACTGGCGGAGGCGACGGCACGATGAGCACCACGACGACCGAGCGCACACCGTCGGAGCCTCCTGAACGCACGCGAGCCCACGCTCACTCCACGCAACGGCCGCAGGGTGCGACCCGCACTCTCGCCGTGCTGCTCCGGCAGCGCTTGCGCCGTGACCGCTGGCAGCTCCTCATCTGGATTCTCGCCATCGCCCTGCTCGCGCTCTTCTCGGCGGCGAGCATCCAGAACACGTACGGGGATGCGAAGGGCCGCGCCGACCTGCTGACGCTCGCCATCGCGAACCCGGCGATCCTGATGCTGCGCGGACTCCCGCAGGGCAGCGGCCTTGCCGCCGTGACCTATTTCGAGATCTTCACCTTCTTGGCATTGCTCGCGGGCCTCATGAGCACCTTCCTCGCCGTGCGGCATTCGCGCGCTGAAGAGGAGACGGGGCGCGCCGAGCTCGTCGCCTCGACGCCCGCGGCGCGCATCCTGCCGACGGTCGCCACCCTCGTGCACGGCGTTCTCGCCAATGTGGTTCTCGCCGTGGCCGTGGCGCTCGGGTTCATCGCGTCGGGACTGCCGGTCGGCGGTTCCTTCCTCGCGGGAGCGGCGACCGGCGGGGTCGGCGTCGCGTTCGTCGCTGTGGGTCTGCTGCTCGCGCAGCTCATGATGACCTCGCGCGGCGCCAACGGCGCGGCGGCGGCCCTCGTGGTGCTCGCCTATGTGCTGCGCGGCATCGGCGACGCGACCGGTACGGTCACGGGCGACGGAACGCACATGGTCAGCTCGTGGCCGAGCTGGCTCAGCCCGATCGGCTGGGGCGAGCAGACGTCGGCGTACGTGCGAGACGACTGGACGCCGCTGCTACTCGATCTGGCCCTCGCCGTCGTGCTGATGGTCGTGGTGTTCGCCTTGCAGTCGGTGCGCGACAGCGGAGCCGGGCTCATCCCTGAGCGGCCGGGGCGGGCGGATGCTCGTGCGACTCTCTCGGGCCCGCTCGGCCTCGCGTGGCGCTTGCAGTGGCCCACGATCCTGGGCTGGACGGTCGGCGGCCTGTTCACGGGCCTGCTCGCCGGAGCCCTCGGCAGCGTGGTCAGCTCGTCGGTGGCCGACGACCCGGCGCTCGCGAACATCCGCAGTGCGCTGGGAACGATCGGGTCGGGTGGATCCGGCCCGTTGACGCAGGTGTTCATCGCCGCGATCTTCTCGATCGTCGGCGTTCTCGCCGCGGCCTGCGCCACCCAGGTGGCCATCCGGCTGCGGCAGGAGGAGGCGGCCGGCGCAGCGGAAGTGCTGATGTCGACGCCGCTGTCGCGGGTGCGGTGGCTGCTGCAGTTCCTGCTCGTCGGTGTGATCGCGATCGTGCTGGTGCTCGCGGCGGCCGGTCTCGCATCCGGTCTCTCCGCTGTGTCGGCCGGGGAAAGCGCCTCGATCGTCAACGACTCGTTCGCCGCGGCGGCTGCGCAGCTCCCTGTGGCGCTGGTCTACCTCGGGGTTCTCGTGTTCGTGTTCGTGCTCGCGCCCCGCTGGACCGTCCCGCTCGCCTGGACCTTGCTCGGCCTCGGTGCGTTCGTCGGCATCTTCGGCGGTCTGGTCGGGATGCCCGAATGGATGCGCGACCTCTCCCCGTTCACGCACGTGCCGGTCGTGGTCGGTACTCCGGACTGGACGGGCGGCTACTGGATGTTCGGCATCGCCGTCGTCGCGACCGCCGGTGCCGCGCTGCTCATCCGCCGCCGGGATTTCGCGATCGGGTGACGCCGAAGGGTGAGGCCGCCGGATGAAAGGATGGGACGCATGGCGAGGGACGAGAAGGCGCTGAGCGATGTGGTGGAACGGGCCGCGTCCATCCTCACCGCGGCCGGTTTTCCGAAGATGCCCGCGCGCGTCCTCATGGCGCTGACGGTCACCGAGACCGGTGGGCTCACCGCCGGCGAGCTCTCGGAACAGCTCGGGGTGAGCGCCGCCGCGATCTCCGGAGCCGTCCGCTACCTCCAGACTGTGGGGATCGCGCGCCGCGTCTCCCAGTCGGGCAGCCGCCGAGACCTCTGGGAGTTGCCCGAAGACGCCTGGTACGAAGCCCTCACCAGCAAGAACGACATCTACGAGGTGCTCGCCGCGCAGGCCGACGCCGGTGCCGCCGCGATCGACGACCCCGCATCCGTCGCGCGCGCCCGCCTGGTCGAGATGGCCGAGTTCTACCGGTTCGTAGGCAGCAAGCTCCCCGAGCTCCTCGAGCAGTGGGAACAGGTGCGCGACGGCCAGGCCGGGTAGCCCGCAGACGATCTCGGGAGGCCACGAGGGGCGAGTAGTTGCGGGTGGGGAGGGTGCTGGGGTCGCAAGTACTCGCCCCTCGGCGCCGAGCGAGCGCGGCGAGCGCGCCGCGCGCGCCGAGCGAGCGTGAGCGCGCCTCCGGGCCGGGACGGCGCGCGGCTGGCATCCTGGGCGGAGCAACACTGCGCCGCCCAGCGCGTGCACCACCAGGGGGTTCCTCATGCGTCTTGTCTCCGTTCGCGAGAAGACGATCGCCGTCGTCGTGCTGATGGCGGTCAACGGGCTGCTGATCCTGGTGCTGAACGCGTTCTCGTGGGCGCCGGGGTCGATCGTCGTGTCGCTGCTGCAGCTGATCGGCTGGTATCTGGCCACACGGGTGTTCCGCGGCGCTGGCGAGCCGGTCGCTCCGGCACGGCCGTGGTGGCGGATGACCGCGCGGCCGCTGCTCAGCGGCGTGTGGGCGGTGCTCTACGCGATCGGTGTGGTGACGAGCCTGATCGCGCTGGCGTTCGTGCAGGTGACCGCCGCGGATGTGGTCTCCATCCTCGTGCAGGGAGCGCTCGCCGTCCTGTTCACGCTCTCGTTCCTCCGCCTGCGCGCCCAGCACCCGGCCGCGACCCCCAACAGAGCCGCCACCACCCGCACGGCTCGCCCCCGACCTACGGATGCGCCCGCCAGCCCCCGCCCGTAGGCTGGCGGGATGACTGACTCCTCCACCGCATCCGGCATCGACACCGCCGAACTCGACCCCGCCGTCCGCCCGCAAGACGACCTGTTCCGTCACGTCAACGGCAAGTGGATCGACCGCACAGAGATCCCGGGCGACAAGGCCCGCTGGGGCTCGTTCATGATCCTCGCCGAAGAGGCCGAGGCCGCCGTGCGCGACATCATCCAGGAGGCCACGAGCGCCGACGAGGGCACCGAAGAGCGCAAGTTCGGCGACCTGTTCACGAGCTTCATGGACGAGGAGCGCATCGAGCAGCTCGGTGTGAAACCGATCGAGCCGCAGCTGGCGCTCGCGAGCGATGTCGACAGCATCCCCAGCCTGCTGGAGACCATCGGCAAGCTGGAACGGCACGGGCTCGCCGGCTTCTACCAGCTGTTCGTCGACAACGACCCCGGCAACCCCGAGCGCTACCTGGTGTTCGCCGAGCAGGCCGGCATCTCGCTGCCCGACGAGTCGTACTTTCGCGAAGAGACGTTCGCGCCGATCCGCGAGGCGTTCGTCGCGCACATCCAGCGCATGTTCGAGCTCGCCGGTTTCCAGGATGCGCCCGAGCGTGCTCAGCGCGTCTACGACCTCGAGAAAGACATCGCGAGCCACCACTGGGACAACGTGAAGTCCCGCGACTCCGAGAAGACCTACAACCTGTACAGCTGGCAGGATGCGGCAGCCCTGTTCGCCGGCGACGCCACCGACGGCGCCGACCTCACCGTGTGGGAGAAGGCTCTCGGCGCCCCCGAGGGTGCTCTCGCCGAGCTGGTGCTGCGGCAGCCGTCGTTCACCTCCGGTCTGGCGAGCCTGCTCGCCGCTGACCGCCTGGAGAGCTGGAAGGACTGGCTGGCGTGGCAGATCATCCACGGCGCAGCCCCCTACCTCTCGGGCGACTTCGTCGACGCGAACTTCGACTTCTACGGCCGCACGCTCACCGGAACGCCGCAGATGCGTGCCCGCTGGAAGCGCGGGGTCTCCCTGGTCGAGGGTGCGATGGGCGAGGCCGTCGGCCGCATCTACGTCGAGCGGCACTTCCCGCCCGCGTCGAAGGAGAGCATGGATGCCCTGGTCGCCAACCTCATCGAGGCCTACCGGCAGAGCATCCGCACCCTCGAATGGATGGGCGAGGAGACCCGCAAGCGCGCCATCGACAAGCTGGAGAAGTTCACGCCGAAGATCGGCTTCCCGGTGAAGTGGCGCGACTACTCGAGCCTCGAGATCGACCCGGCCGACCTGCTCGGCAACGTGCGCCGCACGAGCACGTTCGAGTTCAACCGCGAGCTGGGCAAGATCGGCAAGCCGCTCGACCGCGACGAGTGGTTCATGACGCCGCAGACCATCAACGCTTACTACAACCCCGGCTTCAACGAGATCGTGTTCCCGGCCGCCATCCTGCAGTTCCCGTTCTTCGACGCCGCCCGCGACGACGCCGCGAACTACGGGGCGATCGGCGCGGTCATCGGCCACGAGATCGGGCACGGTTTCGACGACCAGGGTTCCAAGTACGACGGCGACGGCCGGCTGCAGGACTGGTGGACGGAGGCCGACCGCTCGGCGTTCGAGAAGCGCACGGGCAGCCTGATCGAGCAGTACAACGCACTGGCCCCCGCGCAGGTGCCCGACCACCACGTGAACGGCGCGCTCACGATCGGCGAGAACATCGGCGACCTCGGCGGCCTCGGCATCGCCTGGAAGGCGTACCGCATCTCGCTCGGCGGCGAGGAGCCCCCCGTGGTCGACGGCCTCACCGGCGCCCAGCGGTTCTTCCTCTCCTGGGCGCAGGCCTGGCAGCAGAAGGGCCGCGACGAGGAGGTCATCCGCCTGCTGGCGATCGACCCGCACTCGCCGAACGAGTTCCGATGCAACCAGATCGTGCGCAACATCGACGCGTTCTACGACACCTTCGCCGTCACCGAGAGCGACGAACTGTGGCTCGACCCCGCGGAGCGCGTCACCATCTGGTGACACTGCGCGACCAGCCGGTGACGCGTCACCGCCTTCCGCGTCAGGGGGAGCCATGTCCCCCTGACGCGGGGTAGGATCGACCAGCAGCGGATGGGGGACCGCGCCACACGATCAGTGAACCGATGAAGGACTTGCCTCCGCCGTGACGATCCAGACCCAGGAATCCGAACGCCGCAGCCGCCACAGCGCGACACGGCGCGGCCGCCATCGCGGCGTCGACTCGAGCAGCAACTTCAGTCGCGGGTTCGCATCCCTGGGCCAGCTGGCACTGAGTGGCGTGCAGGTCTCGGCCCGCGCCACCGACCTCGCGACGGGCGCCGTGCTGTTCTCGGTCGACGACCATGTCGTCATGCCGACGGCGAGCATCGGCAAGGTGCTGCTGCTCGTCGAGGTGGCCGCCCGGCTGCAGACCGGGGAACTCAGCCCGCTCGCTCTTCTCGACCGGGCGCCGGTGGATGCGGTGGGCGACTCCGGCATCTGGCAGCACCTGCAGGCGCCCGCCCTCCCTGTGGCCGACCTCGCCGCGCTGGTCGGCGCCACCAGCGACAACCTCGCCACCAACGTGCTGTTGCGCCGGGTCGGGCTGGAAGCCGTGAGCGCCCGCACCGAGACCCTGGGCCTCACCCGCACCGCACTCCTCGATCTCGTGCGCGACCACCGCGGCCCCGACGACGCCCCGCAGCTCTCCGTCGGCAGCGCGAACGAGCTGACCTGGCTGTTCTCGGCGCTGGCCCGCGGGGAGATCGTCGACCCGCCGACGAGCCAGCGGGTCATCTCCTGGCTCTCCCTCAACAGCGACTTCTCACTGGTGTCGAGCGCGTTCGGACTCGACCCGCACTCGCACCGCACGGCCGAGCACGGCATCCTCGTGGTCAACAAGACCGGCACGGATGCGGGAGTGCGCAGCGAGGTCGGGGTGCTCCGTGGCCCGCGGTCGGGCGTGACCTACGCGGTCTCGATGTACTTCGACGACTCGACGCTCGCATCCCGTCTCGCCGTGATCGACGGGATGCGCACCTTCGGGCTCGACCTGCTGGAGCACGTGTCCTGAGGTCTTGGCTCGCCGAGAGCCGCAGCGCACGGCGACGGCCGCGGCGACCGATAGGGTCGTCTCATGGCGAAGGGGACCCACAAGCGCTGGCACGACAGCGTCGTCACCGTCTCGTTCCTGGCGCTGGGTCTCGCGGTCGTCACGGCCGTGGTGGTGGCGTTCGTCAATCCGTGGCCGTCGGCTCTGCTCATCCGTTCGCTGTTCGAGAAGGGCGCTCGCGATACCGTCGCCGAGATGGAGCCGTATGTGCCGAAGAGCGGCGTAGACGCGCACCGTGACATCGAATACGGCGACGCGGGCGCAGACACCTCGCTCGACGTGTTCTCGCCGACGGGCGCCGGCAAGCCGCTGACCACGGTGGTGTGGATTCACGGCGGTGCCTGGATCTCGGGCGACAAACGCGATGTCGACCCCTACCTCCAGATCATCGCCTCGCACGGGTACACGGCCGTCGCCCTCAACTACACGATCTCGCCCGAGGCCACATACCCGACCGCTCTGACCCAGCTGAACGACGCGCTCGGGTTTCTCGTCGAGCACGCGGACGACTACGACATCGACCCGAACAGCATCGTGATCGCCGGCGACTCGGCGGGCTCGCAGTACACCTCCCAGCTCGCAGCTCTCGTCACCAGCCCCGACTATGCGAAACGGATGGGCATCGAGCCCAGCCTGACGAAAGACCAGCTCGCCGCGGTCATCCTGAACTGCGGCATCTACGACGTGCGCGGCATTCCGAACGCGCCCGGCATCGGCGGCTGGGGCTTCCGCATCGCCCTCTGGTCTTACCTCGGCACGAAGAACTGGTCGGAGACTCCCGGCGGCCAAGACATGTCGACGATCGAGTACGTCACGAAAGACTTTCCGACCACCTGGATCTCGGGCGGCAACGACGATCCCCTCACCGCCAGTCAGTCCAAGCCTCTCGCGGCGAAGCTCAAGAGCCTCGGCGTCGACGTCACCACGGTCTTCTACCCGGCGGACGAGAGCCCCGGCCTGCCCCACGAATACCAGTTCCACCTGAAATTCGCGAAAGCCCGCTCCGCTCTCGACTCCACCATCGCCTTCCTCGACACGGTCAGAGCCCGCTAGCTGCGGATCGGTCCTCCTGTCTGCACTCGCATGCCGAATCGGCGAGATGCCAGTTAGTGCACGTTTGAATCGATTCACGGTGGTCGTAGGTGGCATCTCGGCCGGTCCGCGGGGAAGAGCGGGGTCAGTCGGGCAGGTCGCGCAGAAACGCGTCTTCGGCGACGTAGTCGAACCAGCCGTCGGCTTCGGCGCGTGCGGCCATCGACGGGAACACCGTCTGCCAGGTCTCGTCTCGCCGCTCGGCCACGTCGACCTCCTGCACGGCCCAGCGGATGGCGCCGGCCACCGCATCCCGGTAGCTCATCGGCTGCCGGTAGCCGAGCTCCACGGTGGCCGCCGCCATGCTCATGACGAGGGGATGCGCGACCGTCCACGGCGTCGACCCCACGTTTTCGACGGGCGCCCCGGGAAAGGCCGCGATGTCGACCTCGCTGCCCATGAGCTCGAACACGGTGCGGGCGATCTCGGCCACGCTCAGGTTGTCTTCGTCGACGGCGTTGAGGATGCGGCGTCCCGGCTGCTCGCCGCACAGCGCCACCAGCTCGGCGATGTTCACGGTGGCCGAGGTGCTGAACCGGTTGGTCCCGCCGTCGGAGAGCACCACGTGCTCGCGGTGATCGAGCGCCCGCTTGATGAAGAACCACTCCCGCAGCGCCGGGCTGAACGGTCCGTGGATGGCGCCCGGCCGGAGGATGCTCACCGGCAGGTCTTCGGCCTGCAGCAGCCGGCGCTCCATCGCGGCTTTGAGCGGCGAGTACGTGTGCTTGCGGTTGTCGACCGTCGCATCCGACTCGCGCAGCGGTATCGGATAGTCAGGAAAGTCGTCGGGCCCGGTCACGATGTCGAGGTACCCGCCGTTGGCTCCCGTGTAGACGGAGCCGGTCGAGATGACGACCACCGAGCCGACGTCGCCCGCGAGCTGCGCGAGCTGGTCGGCATGCCGGGGCTCGTAGGCGACCGTGTCGAGCACCAGATCGTGCCCTCGCGCCTTGTCGAGCAGTGCCGCCGTGTCGTCCCGGTCGAGCCGGATGGTGGTCACGTCGAGGTCGGCGAGTGCCGTGTTGCCGGAACGCTGCCCGCGATGCGCGATCAGCACCGACCAGCCGTCGAGGGCCAGTCTGCGTGCCGCCGCCGCTCCGATCTGGCCCGTTCCTCCGATGATCATCGCCGTGCGCGTGGTGTCGACCTGCATGGCCCCCACCGTACGCCGAACGGTCAGCCGATCAGTGTGCGGGCCAGGGCCAGATACTCTTTCGGCGTCACGTCGGGCAGGTACGCCTTGCCGATCGCCGCGCCGATCGCGGGCAGCGCGAGGGGGTCGGGATAGGCCATGTAGATGGTCTCGTAGGTGGGGTTGAACTTGCTCTTGAACTTGAAGAGCGACGCGAATCCGTATGCGGGCTCGAGGATGCGCGCGAGCAGCTCGAGCAGCCTGTCCATCGCGCTCCGCTCCGGCGAGTCGGCGTCACCGTCGGTGTCGACCGGCTTCGTGGCGAGAGGTGCGCCGGAGAGACTCAGCACCTCGACGCCCAGCTGCTGCATGTGGAGCGCCGCCGAGGCGATCACGAACTCCATGATGCCCGGGATGGTGTCGTCGCCACGGCGCATGAAGTCGATCGTGTAGCCGACGACCTGGCCGTCGCGGTAGCTCGGCAGCCAGCTGGTGACCGCCTGCACGGCACCGTCGGGCGCGATCGCGAGGTAGAGACGCACATCCGGGTCTTTGAGCTCGTCCATCGCGCCGAGGGTGAAGCCCATCTCGGGAAGCTGCTTCTCCGACACCCACTGCTCGCTGATCGCGGTGATCTGGGTGGCGAGGATCGGCGGGAGGTCGTCCCACGTGGTCCACAGGGTGGACATGTTCTCTTTGAGCCCGCGGTTGTGCGCCTGCCGCACCTTCTGCCACGGCTTGCCGGCCATGTCGAAGGTCTGCGGGTGCATCAGGGTCTCTTCGCCGACCGAAGCGTACTGCCAGGCGAGGGACTCGAATACCGCGAGGAACGGTTTGTGGAAGCTGTAGAACACCGGCGTCCAGCTGTTCGCGTCGCAGAACCCGATGAACTCGGTGATCGTGCGCTCGGCCCTGTCGGGTACGCACACCGGATCGGAGAGTGCGATGGCGATGCCGTTGATCACCCGGTACGGGATCGCCCCTTCCCCGTCTTCCGTGAACCAGTACACGTTGCCGGGCCACGTGCCCATGAAGCCGAGCGTTCCGCCGCCGCCGCGTTTCAGGAGGGCGAGGAAGTGCTGCTCGTCGCTCGGCGTCCTTCCCGTGATGGTCGCACTGTAGAGCCGCATGGTCGCCAGCACGAAGACGAGCCAGAACGCGGGCCCGACCCACTGGTAGAGCACGACGACGATCGGCGAGGTCGGGTAGATGATCGTGCCGAGCACCGCGTCGTAGCCCGTCGGGATGAACCGGCGCACGGTCGAGGCGAAGACGTCGCCGATGGATGCGTCGGGCACGTACTCGGTGAGCGAGGCGAGCCCCGCGACCAGATAGGCGAGAGCGAGCACGACGAACGCGCTGACCACGAGGATGGTGAAGCGGGCGACCTTGCTGCGCGGCGCCCGGATCTGGAACTGACGGCGGGTGACGATCAGCAGAACGATGCTGGCGACGGGCACCAGCAGGGCCGCTGCCAGCCAGATCAGCACCTCGATCGCCTGGGCGAACTCTCGCGCGTCGGCCGCGTCGAGCGTGATGTTTCCGACGCCGAAGGCGACCAGCGCGAGAACGATGAGCGCCACGTTCACCACGATGCCGAGCACGAGCGCGAAGTGCCGGCCGCGGCGCAGTCCGATCGCCGTGACGATCAGCAGAACGAGGGGCAGCAGGCTGAGCACCAGCGGGCCGATCCCGTCGGCCCCGACGAGCGCCAGCTCGAGCTTGCAGTCGGCGGTGAAGTTCTGGTCGCAGGCGGTGAGCACGGCATCCCGCGAGGTGAGGTCGTGCTGGAAGAGCTGGCCCAGCAGTGAGAGCGGGCCGAAGCCGCCGGGCGGGATGAGCGAGGCCAGCGGACCGATGGCCGTGATGGCGACCACCGCTGCGACGAGCGTGCGGGTCTCGGAGTGCGAGCTGCGGCGGAGGGCGCGCATCCGCCCCGGCCGCAGCAGCGCTCCGAGCGCCAGACCGAGCAGGGCGGCGATGAGACGGTAGAAGTCGTTCTGGTCGCCGTCGTAGAGCACGAACATCGCGACGACGGCGAAGGTGAGCAGACGGATGCGGCGCCGCCACAGGTGCGACGCGAACGCGCTCGCCGTGATCAGGGCGCCGATGATGCCGACAGTCGGGTCGAGCGTGAAGTCGAACGAGGTCGCCTGCGCCCAGAGCTCACCGACCGATGCTGCACCCCACTGGATGAGCACCCCGAGCCCGATGCCGAGCACGCCCGTGACGAGGAAAGCGAGAACGGCCCGCGCCGTGCCGAGCAGCCGTTCGGCCGACGCCATCAGGGTGAGCGCGAGCAGCACGACCACGACCAGCTGCACGGGATCGGCGGTCACGAAGAGGGCCGTGAGCGTGGTCCACCACCGGCCGGAGTCGATGGTCGTGCTGACGCCGGCAGCCCAGGTGAGCGAGGCCCCGCCGGTGCGGGCCGGGTTCCACATCGTGCCGGTCACGATCGATGTGAGCACGACGACCGCCGCCAAGGCGACGCTCGCCGGGGCGACGTGGAGGTAGCGGCGGAGCGCCACGACCAGCGCCGGCTGCTGGGCCGGCCGCTGGGCCGGTGATCGAGGGGCCGTGGGGGATGTGCTCACAGTTCCTCCCTCAGGCCCGCTCGGTCACACTTCCTTGAGGCGACCGGCGAGGTAGGCGTCGAGCTCGTCGAGCGGGATCCGCTCCTGCTTCATCGTGTCACGGTCGCGCACGGTCACGGCGTTGTCTTCGAGCGAGTCGAAGTCGACCGTGACGCAGAACGGGGTTCCGATCTCATCCTGTCGGCGGTACCGCCGGCCGATCGCACCCGAGTCGTCGAAGTCGACGTTGCGGCGCTTGCGCAGCGAGTCGGCCAGCGAACGGGCGAGCGGTGACAGTGCCTCGTTGCGCGAGAGCGGCAGCACGGCGACCTTCACGGGCGCGAGCCGCGGGTCGAGGTGCAGCACGGTGCGCTTGTCGGTGCCGCCCTTGGCGTTCGGCACCTCCTCCTCGTCGTATGCGTCGACCAGGAAGGCCATCAGTGCACGGGTGAGGCCGAACGACGGCTCGATCACGAACGGAACGAAGCGCTCGTTCTTGTTCTGGTCGAAGAAGCTCAGGTCTTTGCCCGAGTGCTCGATGTGCGTCTTCAGGTCGTAGTCGGTGCGGTTCGCGACGCCCATGAGCTCGCCCCACTCGCTCCCGGTGAACCCGAACTTGTACTCGATGTCGATGGTGCGCTTCGAGTAGTGCGCCAGCTTGTCTTCCGGGTGCTCGAACCGGCGGATGTTCTCCGGGTTCACGCCGAGGTCGACGAACCAGTCCCAGCACAGGTCGATCCAGGTCTGGAACCAGTCCTCGTCGGTGCCGGGCTCGACGAAGAACTCGATCTCCATCTGCTCGAACTCGCGGGTGCGGAAGATGAAGTTTCCCGGCGTGATCTCGTTGCGGAAAGCCTTGCCGATCTGGCCGATGCCGAACGGCGGCTTCTTGCGCGAGGTCTGCAGAACGTTGGCGAAGTTGGTGAAGATGCCCTGGGCCGTCTCGGGGCGCAGGTAGTGCAGTCCCGACTGGTCGTCGACCACGCCGAGGAACGTCTTCAGCAGACCGGAGAACTGACGGATCTCCGTCCACTGGCCGACCTTGTCGGGGTGCTCGGGGTCGGGGATGTCGGCGAGACCGTTCTCGGGCGGGTGGCCGTGTTTGGCCTCGTACGCCTCGAAGAGGTGGTCGGCCCGGTAGCGCTTGTGCGTGATGAGCGACTCGGTCAGCGGGTCGCTGAACACCTTGACGTGACCGGAGGCCTCCCACACGGCGGTCGGCAGGATCACGGCGGAGTCGAGGCCCACCATGTCGCCGCGGGCGCGCACGAAACTGTTCCACCACTCGCGCTTGATGTTCTCTTTGAGCTCCACGCCGAGGGGGCCGTAGTCCCAGGCAGAGCGGGTGCCGCCGTAGATGTCGCCGGAGGGGAACACGAACCCGCGGTGCTGTGCCAGCGTGATTACCGAATCGAGTCTCGAGTGTTCAGCCAATTACTGCTCCCTGGATCGCTTTTTCCCGCGCTTACGGCACACGGCTTGCGAAGACAATCCTACTGAGGATGTCCAGGTGTTCTGTCAGTGCAGGCGGCGCAGAAGAGCGGTGCGGGGCTCAGCGCGCTCGGTACTCCGAGTCGAGCATCGCGTAGACCGCGGTGTCGCTCCACTCGCCCTTGAAGATCTCGTTCTCGCGCAGCAGCGCCTCGTTGCGCATCCCGAGCCGTTCGCAGAGACGCGCGGAGGCCTCGTTGCGCGAGTCCAGCTGCGCGAAGACGCGGTGCGCGCCGAGCACGTCGAAGCAGATCGCGAGCACAGCCTCGGCCGCCTCGGTGGCGAAGCCTCGGCCGTGCACGGCGGGGTGGAACACCCAGCCGACCTCGACCTGCGCGTGCTTCGCGCTCTTCAGGAAGATGCTCATGTCGCCGATGACCCGGCTGTGGCCGCCCTCGGGGTCGGGGAGCTCGACCGCGTAGATCAGTCCGTCGCCGTCTTCGGCGAGACGGTTCATCGCGATGCGCTTCTTGAGGTGCTTGGCCGACTCCTCGTGGTCGTGCACCTCCCAGTAGAGGTAGCGGACCACGTCTTTGAGCTTCTGGTAGGCGTGCACGTCGTCCAGGTCGCCGGAGTTGAGCGGGCGCAGCACAAGCCGTTCGGTGTGCAGCTCCGCCGCCGCGTACGGAAGCCCGGTGGCGCCGTGCGGAGCGTCGATGGTGGCGGCAGCGGCGGCCGGGTTCTCGTCAGCTTCGGTGCTCACGTTTCCTCCTGGAGTGGGAGTGGTCAGGATGCGGCGCTCTCGTCGCCGACGGCGCGCAGTCGGCCCGCGCGGGGGGCCGCGGCGGGAACGTCGAGCCCGAAGAGCGCGTTGGCCGCGTCGATCACGGATTGCGCCTCGCCGTCGCGGGCGAGCTCGCGAGCACGCACCGACGGCGTGTGCAGCAGCACGCCTGCCAGGTGGCGGAGCGCCGCCTCGGTCTGCTCGGACGAGTCGCCTCGCCCTCGCGCGCGCTCGATCTCGGCGTCGAGGACGTCGAACACGTGCTTGCGGAGGGCCACGAGCGCGGGGGTCACCGACTGCTCGGCGGACTGCGCCGCGAACTCGGCCGCAGCCGCGCCGACGATGACGCGAGCGTCTTCTGCCGCGTTCAGCTCCTCGAGCGGGGCGTGACGGCTGATCGTCTCGAGGTCGAGCAGTTCTGCGCCGTGCAGTTCGGCGACCGCGGGGTCGACGTTGCGCGGGAGCCCGAGGTCGATCACGAGCCTGCGTTCGAGCGCATCGGGCCGGGTGATCGCCTCGGCGAGCTGGGCCTGGGTGAGGATGGGGTCTGTCGCAGCGCTGCAGGTGACGATCAGGTCGCAGTGGGCGAGCGCATCCGTCAGCTCGGCGGGGCCGATCGGCTCGATGTCGTGCGACAGGGCGAATTTGGCGGCGCGGCCGGAGGGGGAGAACACGCGCACGTCAACGACGCCGCGGTCGCGGAGGGCGGCGAGGCTCGCGCCGGCGTAGGCTCCGGTGCCGACCAGCAGCACGCGGGTGCCGGCCCAGTCGGTGATGCGGCTCTCGGCGAGGTCGAGCGCCAGGCGCACCATCGAGCGACCCCGCGTGGTGATGCCGGTGCGGTTCTTGACACCGCGCGACGTTCGCGATGCGCCCTGGAAGAGTCGCTCGAGCTCGCTCGTGACGGTTCCGGATGCGCGAGCCGTCTCGAGTGCGCGGCGAACCTGTCCGGCGATCTCGCCCTCGCCCACGACGACGGACTCGAGCCCGCTCGACACGGCGAAGAGGTGCTCGGCCACGCCGTGGTCGCAGATGACGTCGCTCGCGTCGCGCAGTTCTTGCGCGTCGATGCCGGCGGCAGCGCTCACGGCCTGAACGACCGTCTCCACCGAGACGGCGCGGGCCGCGGTGAGTGGCTCATCGACGTCGAGGTAGGCCTCGAAGCGGTTGCAGGTGGCGAGAACCACGGATCCGCTGATGATCTCGGTGTGCTCGGCGAGTGCGGCTTTCACGGCCGGAGCGTGACGCTCGAGCCGTTCGAGAAGGTCGAAGTCTGCGGTGCGATGACTCGACGAGAAACACAGAAGCACCTGTCGAGCCTACGCTTGCCGCGGCCGAAGCTCGAATCGCGCGGTCGGCTTTCGCGAACACACAGCTTTCATTCCCGGCGCTTTGACAGAATCAGGGTGTGAACACCCTCGATCCGTCGCACCCGCTGAGTGCAGGACGCACAACGTCCGCCCGTCTCGTTCGCGCCTACCAGGGCGAACGGCAGGAGGTGACGCCGGTCTGGTTCATGCGCCAGGCCGGTCGCTCGCTGCCCGAA
The DNA here is from genome assembly GCF_042880955.1 of Leifsonia sp. NPDC058292. Taxonomy (NCBI): domain Bacteria; kingdom Bacillati; phylum Actinomycetota; class Actinomycetes; order Micrococcales; family Microbacteriaceae; genus Leifsonia; species Leifsonia sp. NPDC058292. The sequence goes on along the minus strand of NZ_JBHVYL010000002.1, from coordinate 59,121 downwards.
TACCGAGAGCTCCGCGTGGGAACGAGGATGCTCGACGCCTGCCTCGACCCGGCCCTCGCCAGCGAGATCACCCTGCAGCCGGTGCGCCGTCACAAGGTGGACGCCGGAATCTTCTTCAGCGACATCGTCATCCCTCTGCGCCTGGCGGGCGTCGAGGTGGACATCGTGCCCGGCAAGGGGCCGGTGCTCGGCCGGCCGGTGCGCACGGCCGACGATGTGAAGCGGCTCACCGAGATCGATCCCGCCTCGCTCGATGCCGAGGTGTTCGCCCCGATCGTCGAGGCCGTCGCGATCACGATCGCCGAGCTCGATGACACCCCATTGATCGGTTTCGCCGGCGCTCCCTTCACTCTTGCGGCCTATCTCGTCGAGGGCGGCCCCTCGAAAGATCACATCCGCGCCCGCACGCTCATGCACGCCGAACCCGAAGCCTGGTCGGAGCTCATGGCCTGGACGGCCGACGTCACCGGCGCCTTCCTGCGCACGCAGGTGCTCGCGGGCGCCAGCGCCGCGCAACTGTTCGACTCGTGGGCCGGGGCGCTGTCGCTCGCCGACTACACGGAGCACGTCGCCCCCGCGTCGACGCGCGCCCTCTCGCACGTCCGCGATCTGACCTACGAGGTCGCGGCGGGCGACGAGGCCGAGACGCGCAACGTGCCGATCGTGCACTTCGGTGTCGGTACCGGCGAGCTGCTGAAGGCGATGCACGAGGTCGGGGCCGACGTCGTCGGCGTCGACTACCGCATCCCCCTCGACGAGGCGAGCCGCCGCCTCGGGCACGTGGTGCCGCTGCAGGGGAACATCGACCCGGCGATGCTCGACGCGCCCTGGAGCGTGCTCCGCACTCACGTGGACGACGTGCTGGCGCGCGGCGCCGACGCCCCGGCGCACGTGCTGAACCTCGGCCACGGCGTGCCGCCCGAGACGGATCCGGCGGTGCTGACCCGTCTCGTCGACTACGTCCACGCGCGATGACGGACGGCGCGCAGACCGATCCGGCTGAAGCGGCCGTCGACCTGAGGCACATCGTCGAGGCGCCGCCGACCCGCGTCGTCGTGGTCGGCGGCGGGATGGCCGGACTGGTCGCTGCCTACGACTGCGCCCGCCCCGGCTTCACCGTGACGCTTCTCGAGGCGTCACCCACGCTCGGCGGATCGGTCGCCGCGCTGACGATCGGCGGCGTGACCGCCGATGCCGGCGCCGAGAGCTTCGCCACCCGTGGCGGTCACGTGGCGGCGCTCCTGGACGAGCTCGGCCTCGACGGCGACGTGGTGCAGCCGAATCCGGCGGGCGCCTGGGTCAGGTCCGGACGCGACACCGTGCCTCTTCCCAAGGCGGGGCTGCTGGGCATCCCGAGTTCTCCTTTGGCCGCCGACGTCGTGCGCGCCATCGGCTGGTCGGGTGCCTGGCGTGCCTACCTCGACCGGCTCATGCCTGTGCTCAAGATCGGTCGCGAGCGCAGCCTCGGTGTGCTGGTGCGAAAGCGGATGGGCGCGAGGGTGCTCGACCGCCTCGTGGCTCCCGTCGCCACCGGGGTCTACTCCGCGCAGGCGGACGATCTCGACATCGACGTGGTCGCCCCCGGCCTCAACGCGGCGCTCACGCGGCTGGGCTCGCTCTCCGGGGCGGTGGGCGAACTGCGCTCCCGCGCCAAGGCGGGCAGCGCCGTCGGCGGCATCCGCGGTGGGATGTGGCGCCTCCCGGCCGCGCTCGCCGCCGCCCTCGAGGCGGCCGGCGCAGATCTCCGGCTGTCGTCGCCGGTCGCGTCCGTCGCACCGTTCGCGCCGGCCGAAGCCTCGGAGACCGACGCCGAGCCCGACGCTGAGGCTCGCTGGACGGTTCGTCTCGCCGACGGCGAGGAGCTCCCGGCCGATGTCGTGATCCTCGCCACTCCCGCCGAAACGGCGCTCGCCCTCCTCGGCGGGCTCTCGGATGACCTCGCGGCGCTCGCCGCCGACGAGTGGCCGCGAGCGTCGAGCGTCGAGCTCGTCACCCTGCTGCTCGCCGACGAGCGGTTGGCAGCAGCCCCGCGCGGCACTGGGGTGCTGGTCGCCGACGCCGAGAAGTCCGATGTGACGGCCAAGGCGATGACGCACTCGACAGCCAAGTGGGCGTGGCTGGCCCGAGAGACTGGGGAGAACAGGCACCTCGTGCGCCTCTCCTACGGGCGCGCCGGCAGAGAGGCGGAGACCGTGGGCCTGAGCGACGACGATGTGCGAAAGCTGGCCCTCGCCGACGCTGGCAAACTCCTGAACATTCCGTTCGAGGAATCTGCCCTTATCGACTTCGCGCGCACCCCCTGGACGAGCGCCCTTCCGTACGCGGCGATCGGCGAAGGCGAGCGGATCGCCGCCGTGCGCAGGGGAGTGGAGCCGATCGTCGGCCTGGAAGCGACCGGTTCCTGGCTCACCGGCACGGGGCTGGCATCCGTCGTGCCGGATGCGCGCGAGGCCGCGGCCCGCGCGAGGGGTCTACGCTGGAAGGCACTGACCGAGAACCTTTGACGAACGGGGCGGGCAATGCGCGGAAAGCTTCTCTTTGTGGCCGGTGCGGCGGTGGGATACGTGCTCGGTGCACGAGCCGGCCGTAAGCGGTACGAGCAGATCAAGTCGGCGGCGACGAAAGTGTGGGAGTCGCCCGGCATCCAGAAGCAGGTCGATTCGGTCGAAGACTTCGTGGCCGCCAAGGTGGGCGACGTTCCCGGCGCTCTCTACGAGGGCGTCAAGAAGCTGATCGTGCAGGCGTCGAACCGGCGCCAGGAGTCGACACGACCCGCCCGGTCGGCGACGCCGGCACCTGCTCCTGCGGCCAAAGCGGCGATCGAGGAGTCCGGTTCGGCCGCTTCCGCAGCGCCGACGACGACAGCCAAGGCGGCCCGCAAGCCCGCCGCCAAGTCGACCGACAAGCCCGCCGCGAAGTCGACGGCTGCGAAGTCGACCACTGCCAAGTCGACGTCCGCGAAGCCCGCGGCTACGAAGCCCTCGAAGCCCTCCGGCGACGCAGACGCTTGAGGCCGCAGCGCCGAGGAGTACGGTGACCCCTATGACTGACGACGAACGCGCACGCTCGCGATCGCTGTTCGCGCTGATCGGCGATCTTCCGCGCTTGCTCACCGACCTGCTCAAGGCGGAGTTCGCGCACCTGAAGGCGGAGTTCGCCGAGAAGGCGAAGTATGCCGGGGTGGGCATAGGCCTGCTCGTGGTTGCGGCGGGGTTCGTGTTCTTCGCTCTGGGCGTCTTCGTGGCGGCCGCGGTTCTGGGGCTCGCCGTCGTGCTGCCCGCCTGGCTCGCGGCTCTGATCGTTGCCGTCGCGCTGCTGATCATCGCCGCGGTGCTGGTGCTCATCGGCATCTCCTCGTTCAAGAGGATGAACGGGGTCGCTCCCAAGCAGACGCTGGAGAGCATCCACGAAGACACCGAGGCGCTGAAGGGGCTGGGTCGCTATGACAACTGAGCGAAGCGACGTCGAGCGGGCCAGGGCCGACCTGGCCAGCACCCTCGACGCGATCGAATACAAGCTGAACGTTCCCAAGCGCGCGACGGAGCGTTTCGAGCGACTTCGCAAGAACAACCCGTTGGCCCTCGTCGGCATCGCGGTGGCGGTCGCGTCAGCGGTCGCCGGTGTAGTCTGGCTCGCGATCCGAGTCGCAAAGAAGTAGCCGCCACGGCAGCGCTTTTGGTGCCTCACAGGTTTCAGAGAGAGACTGTGAAGTATGAGCACTCCCACTGCCACTCCGGCAGAAGTCAGCACCCCCCAAGAAACAACGAACGGCTTCGCTCTGTGGGCTGTTCTCCGCCGCGATCCGGCGCGACCCGACGATCTCGACGGCACCGACGTGCCTCCCGCGGTCAGTGAGCTGGAGGGCGTGATCGCCGATCTCGAGCTTCAGAACGTGACGACCCGCGGCCTCTACGACGTCTCCGGTCTCCGCGCCGACGCCGACGTCATGATCTGGCTGCACGGTCCCGAGGCTCACACCCTGCAGTGGGCGCTGCGTCAGCTGCGCCGCACCCGGCTGCTCAAGTCGCTGCTCCCCACCTGGAACGCCATGGGCGTGCACCGGGATGCGGAGTTCAACAAGTCGCACGTGCCCGGCTTCCTGCGCGGCAAGGAGCCGAAGGAGTGGCTCACCGTGTACCCGTTCGTCCGCAGCTACGAGTGGTATCTGCTCCCCGACGAAGAGCGCGGACGCATGCTCTCGGAGCACGGCCGTAAGGGCGCCGCTTTCCGCTCGGTGCTCGCCAACACCGTCGCATCCTTCGCCCTCGGCGACTACGAGTGGATCCTGCCCCTCGAATCGGATGAGCTCACCGACCTCGTCGATCTGATGCGCGATCTGCGCCAGACCGACGCCCGTCGTCACGTTCGTGAAGAGGTCCCCTTCTTCACGGGCCGTCGCATCGCCGCCGCTGAGCTGGTGGAGGTGCTGCAGTGACCGACGTCGACACGTCGACCGCTCGCGTTCTGGGAGCGACGCCCGCCGCCGCCCTGGGCCCGGAGCACGTGACGGAGCCCGTCGCTTACGACGCCATCCTGCTCGCGAGCTTCGGTGGTCCGGAAGGTCAGGACGACGTCATCCCGTTCCTCCGCAATGTGACCCGCGGGCGCGGCATCCCGGAGGAGCGCCTCGAAGAGGTCGCCCATCACTATCGGCACTTCGGCGGGGTCAGCCCCATCAACGACCAGAACCGCGAACTGAAGGCGGCGCTCGAGGCAGAACTCGCCTCGCGCGGCATCGACCTTCCGGTCCTCTGGGGAAACCGCAACTGGGATCCGTACCTCAAAGATGCGCTGATCGACGCGAACGAGCGGGGTCTCAAGAAGATCATCGCCATCGCCACCAGTGCATACTCCTCGTTCTCGAGCTGCCGGCAGTACCGCGAAGACTTCGCGATCGCGCTCGACGAGACGGGCCTCGAAGGCGTCATCGAGATCGACAAGGTGCGCCAGTTCTTCGACCACCCCGGTTTCGTCGAACCGTTCATCGAGGGCGTTCGGGATGCGCTCGCCGACCTGCAGCAGAAGCTGCCCGGCATCGACCCGGCGAGCGAGGTCGAGATCCTCTTCACGACCCACTCCATCCCATCGGCCGACGCCCTGAGGTCGGGGCCGGCCTCTCGTGGCTTCGGTGAGGAAGGCGCGTACGCGGCTCAGCACCTCGCCGTCGCGGAGGTCGTGTCGCAGGCTGCGACCGACGGCGTGATCGAGTGGCAGCTCGTCTACCAGTCGCGCAGCGGCCCGCCCTCGATGCCGTGGCTGGAGCCCGACATCAACGACGTCATCGCCGAGCTGCCCGCGAAGGGCAAGCGCGCGGTCATCATCGTGCCGCTCGGCTTCGTGAGCGATCACATGGAGGTGCTCTGGGATCTCGACAACGAGGCGATGGAGACGAGCGAGCAGAACGGCCTCGTCGCCGTGCGTGTTCCGACCCCCGGCACCCATCACGCCTACGTCGCAGGGCTCATCGACCTCGTGCTCGAACGCCGTGACGGCGTCCCGGTCGATCAGCGCCCGGCCATGACCGACCTCGGCCCTTGGTACGACGTGTGCCGGCCCGGCTGCTGCGAGAACACCCGGCTCGGGTTCAAACCGGCCGTTGCGGGGCTCGCACCGTGACGCCCTCGGTGAGTCGCGCATCCGGGGAGTCGCCGCGTCGCGACGGAGTGCTCCGCGTCGGCACCCGGGGCAGCGCGCTCGCGCTGGCCCAGACGACCGTCGTCGCCGAGGCATTGGCGAAGGCGGCCGGCGTAGATGTCGAGATCGTCACCGTGACGACTCACGGCGACACCTCGCGAGAGTCGCTCTCCGAACTCGGAGGCACCGGCGTCTTCGCCAGCGCGCTCCGGGATGCGCTGCTCGCCGACGAGTGCGACCTGATCGTCCACTCCCTGAAAGACCTCCCCACCGGCCCGGTCGCCGGTCTCGTGATCGGCGCCGTGCCGAAGCGGGCGGATGCCCGCGACACACTGTGCGCCCGCGACGGCTTCACCCTCGAAACACTGCCCCAGGGCGCCAAGGTCGGCACGGGCTCCCCGCGCCGTGCGGCGCAGCTGAAGGCCCGCCGCCCCGACCTCGTCATCGCCGACATCCGCGGAAACGTCGACACCCGCCTCGGCAGGGTGGCCGAAGGCGACCTCGACGCCGTCGTGCTGGCGGCCGCCGGTCTCGGCAGGCTGGGCCGCTCCGACGCCGTCACCGACTTGTTCCCTCTGTCGGAGGTTCCGACCGCTCCCGGCCAGGGCGCTCTCGCCATCGAGGTGCGGGCCCCCGACGCGACCGGCCGAGGGCCGATAGCGAAAGCCATCGCGAGCGTCGACCACGCCACCACGCACGCCTGCGTCATCGCCGAGCGCACGGTGCTCGCCGGGCTCGAAGCGGGATGCGCGGCCCCCATCGGAGCGACGGCGATCGTCGACGACGGCTTGCTGTTCCTCACCGCGACGGTCTACCGGCCCGACGGCACCCAGCAGCTCACCGCATCCCACGCTGCGACGCCCGACTCGATGAGCCGTCGCGACCTCGAGGCCGCCGCCCGCGACGTCGGACAGCGCGCGGTCGACGAGCTTCTCGCCGCCGGCGCGGCCGACCTGGCGCCGCTCGGAGGGTCGCGATGACGTCATCCACCGGGCCGATCCCCGTGGCAGGCAAGCCTCTCGCCGGCTGGCGGGTGCTCGTTCCGCGTGGTGGTCCCTGGGGCGACTCGGTCGCGGCCGACCTGCGTTCGAAGGGTGCGTCGCCCATCGTGGCCGCGATGATCAACTTCGCACCGACGGTCGACGCTCCCGCTCTGGAAGCAGCCCTCGCCCGTCTGGCGGCTGGTGAGTTCGACTGGATGACCGTCACGAGCGCCACGACGGTCGACGTGCTGAGCGCGCAGCGCGCGGTCGTGCCGCCGACGACCCGGGTGGCGGCGGTCGGCGAGACGACGGCGGCGGCCCTCGCGGCTGCCGGCTACAAGGTCGATCTCGTGCCCTCCGAAGACAACTCGGCGCGCGGGCTCCTCGAAGAGTGGGAGACCGCGACGGCCGGCGTCGTTCCGTTGCGGGTGCTCACGCTTCGCTCTGAGATCGCCAAGCCGTTGCTCACCGAGGGCCTGAAGCGCATCGGCCACGATGTGGAGTCGGTCGTCGCCTATCGCACGATCGGCGTTCCGGTTCCCGAGAACGTGGTCTCCGATGTGGCCGACGGTCTGGTGCAGGCCATCCTCGTCACCAGCGGTTCGGTCGCCGAGCAGGTGCAGAGTCAGCTCGGCCCCATCCCCGAATCCACCCTGGTCGCGGCGATCGGCCCCCAGACCGCCCGCGACGCCCGCGCCCTGGGACTCCGCGTCGACGTCATCGCCGAAGAGCGCACCGCCGCCTCCCTCATCGCCGCCGTCGTGGCCGCCGCCCGCTGACCCGCCCAGCCCCCACCTCCCTCCCTCCTCCCTCCCGCGCCCCACCCGCGGCGCCGGGAAAATGATCCAGGCAGCCCGAAATGTCCGGCATGACGGACATCCCGACGGCGCGTCACCCCAAATCTCCGACCTGGGAACACGTGCAGATTCGCCGGGCCGCGCGCGCGTAGGCTTGACCGGTGAGTGAAGCGACGCATCCTGTTGTCCGACCACGACGGCTGCGGCAGTCTCCTGCCCTCCGCCGGCTGACCGCCGAGACCCGACTGCACCCGAACGAGCTGATCCTTCCGATGTTCGTTCGCGAAGGCACCCCCGAACCTCTCCCCATCCTCTCGATGCCCGGCGTCGTGCAGCACAGTGTCGACTCGCTGAAGCGTGCCGCGGCAGAGGCGGCGGAGGCCGGCGTCGGCGGCGTGATGCTGTTCGGTGTTCCGGAGACCAGGGATGCGGTCGGCTCTGCCGCGACAGACCCCGACGGCATCCTCAACGTCGCCACTCGTGCGCTCGCCGCCGAGGTGGGCGATGCGCTCGTCGTGCAGACCGACCTGTGCCTCGACGAGTTCACCGATCACGGGCACTGCGGGGTGCTGGATGCGCGCGGACACGTCGACAACGACGCCACGCTCATCCGCTACCGCGACATGGCCATCGCCCAGGCCGAGGCCGGCTCGCAGCTGCTCGGGCTCAGCGGCATGATGGACGGCCAGGTCGCCGCCGTGCGCGAGGCCCTCGACGAGGCCGGGCACATCGACACCGTGATCCTCGCCTACGCCGCGAAGTACGCCTCAGCCTTCTACGGGCCTTTCCGTGAGGCCGTCGACTCGCAGTTGAGTGGCGACCGCCGTGCCTACCAGCAGGATCCCGCGAACCGCCGCGAGGGTCTGCGCGAGGCCCGCCTCGATCTCGAGGAGGGCGCCGACGTGCTCATGGTCAAGCCGGCGCTGAGCTACCTCGACGTGCTCTCGGATGTGGCGTCGATCAGCGATGTGCCGGTGTGGGCCTACCAGGTCTCCGGCGAGTACGCGATGGTGGAGTCGGCCGCGGCCAACGGCTGGATCGATCGCCGCCGGGTGATCGAGGAGACCCTGATCGGCGCACGGCGCGCGGGGGCGGATGCCGTGATGACCTACTGGGCGACCGAGGTCGCGAGGTGGCTGCGATGAGCTTCGACGACGACCGTCAGGCGCTCGCCGATGGCGCGAGCATCGGCGACGTGAACCTCGCCCAGTTCGAGCGCGCCCAGCGGGTCATCCCCGGCGGTGTGAACTCGCCGGTGCGTGCTTTCCGTTCCGTCGGCGGCACCCCGCGGTTCATGGTCTCCGCCAAAGGGCCGTACATCACGGATGCGGAGGGCCGCGAATACGTGGACCTCGTGGCGTCGTGGGGCCCGGCCATCCTCGGCCACGCGCATCCCGCTGTCGTCGCTGCCGTGCAGGAGGCCGCCGCGCGCGGCCTGTCGTTCGGTGCGTCGACCCCTGCCGAGACCGAGCTCGCGGAGGCCGTGCTCGCGCGCGTGCCGTTCGTCGAGAAGCTGCGGATGGTCTCCACCGGCACCGAGGCGACGATGACGGCGATCCGTCTCGCCCGTGGTTTCACGGGTCGCCCGCTGCTCATCAAGTTCGCCGGCCACTATCACGGGCATTCCGACGGTCTGCTCGCCGAGGCGGGTTCCGGTCTCGCCACGTTGGCCATGCCCGGTTCCGCCGGTGTCACAGAGGCCACGGCGGCGCAGACGCTCGTGCTGCCGTACAACGACCTCGACGCCGTGCGTGTCGCGTTCGAGGAGCACGGCCCCGACATCGCTGCGGTGATCACCGAGGCCGCCGCCGCGAACATGGGTGTCGTGCCGCCGGTGGCCGGTTTCAACGCCGCGCTCAGCGAACTGGCGCACGAGTTCGGCGCCCTGCTCATCCTCGACGAGGTGCTCACCGGGTTCCGGGTGAGCGACGCAGGCTTCTGGGGCCTCGATCGCGGGTACACACCCGATCTCGTCACGTTCGGCAAGGTCATCGGCGGCGGGATGCCGCTGGCTGCCCTCGGTGGACGCGCCGAGCTGATGGACTATCTCGCCCCGACCGGCCCGGTCTATCAGGCGGGCACCCTGTCGGGCAATCCGGTCGCCGTCGCCGCCGGTCTCGCAACGCTCGAGCACGCGGACGAGAGTGTCTACGACCGCCTCGACGTCGTGGCGGACACGGTGTCTTCCGCCGTCTCCGACGCCCTCAGCGCCGCCGGCGTCGCACACCGGGTGCAGACCGCCGGCAACCTGTTCAGTTTCGTCTTCGGCGACTTCGCCACCGCCCCGCGTACTTACGCCGAGGTGCAGACGCAGGAGGCTTTCCGCTACCGCGCGTTCTTCCACGCGATGCTCGACGCCGGCGTCTCTCTGCCGCCGAGCGTCTTCGAGGCCTGGTTCGTCACGGCCGCCCACGACGACGCGGCCGTCGACCGCATCCTCGCCGCTCTCCCCGCGGCCGCAGCCGCCGCTGCCGCCACCCCCGCACCCGCAGCCCCACCCAGGGTCTGAGTCGCCGGCGGATGCCCCGGGGGCGGGCGCCGCAAGCGGCCGTCAGACGTCGGGATCGGCCGCGGCGCGCGAGACGGATTCGACGTAGGAGTACGTGGCCTCCGTGGGCCAGCCGTCCGCGTCCACCAGGGCGTACACGTCGAACGTGAGCTCGCCGCCCCCGCCCGCCGCCCGGCGGAGCGTTCGGGGTGGGGTGTCAGAGGCGGAGCGCACCGTCACGGTCTGGGGTCGCGCATCCCGTCGCAGCAGGCGGGCATGAAAGGTGATGGTGCGGCTCACCGGTTCAGCCTCTCATGTCCGGTGCCGCCGGTGGGCGCTACGCCTGGCCGTGGGATGCGCGCGACCGGCGCGAGAGCGAGTCGATGACCACGGCGAGCAGCGTGACCACTCCGGTGATCATGTAGCGGTACGAGCTGTCGAGGTTCAGCAGGATGAGCCCGTTGGAGATGGACTGGATGACCAGGATCCCGACCAGCGCCGACCATGCCCGCCCGCGCCCGCCGAAGAGGCTGGTGCCGCCGATCACGGCCGCGGCGATGGCGTTGAGGCTGGTGTCGGTTCCGCCGCTGGAGAGCGACACAGAGGCGAGCCGGCCGGCCGCCAGCACGCCGCCGAGCGCCGCGAAGCTGGAGCAGAGCACGAACACGCTGATGTAGACGCGGTTCACCCGGATGCCCGCGCGGCGGGCCGCTTCGACCGAACCGCCGACCGCGTACACCGATCGGCCCCAGCGCGTGCGCCGCAGCAGAAAGTTCATGAGCGCCACGAGCACCACGAACAGCAGGAACATCGCACCGACGCCGCGGTCTTTCGCGAGGTACCAGATGACCAGGCAGAGAGCCACCAGCAGCAGGGCGGCTTTCAGCGCCATCCAGGTGAGCGAGCCCTCGGGAAGCCCGGCGTTGCGTCGCCGCACCGTCGTGCGCCAGTCGGAGAAGAACATCCCGATCGCCGCGAGTCCGGCGAACGTATACGCCAGCCACGGCGGCAGGAACAGCTGCTGGGTGAAGAACACGAGCGGTGAGTCGTAAGGGATGTTGATCGTGCTGTTCTTGCCGAGCACCCAGAACTGCAGGCCGAGCACCGTCAGCAGAGCGGCCAAGGTGATGAGAAAGCTGGGCACGCCGAACGAGGTGAACAGCAGCCCGTAGATCAGCCCGAGCACACTGCCCGTAAGGATGGCGGCGACGATGGACACCGGCAGCGGCCAGCCGAAGTTCACGAACGTGACGCCGACGATCACGCCAGAGAGCCCGCTCACCGAGCCGACGGAGAGGTCGATCTGCCCGATCAGCAGCACCAGCACGATCCCGATCGCGATGGTGCCGACGGCCGCGCACTGCACAGCCAGGTTCACCAGGTTCTGCGGCGAGAGGAACGTCGGGTTGAGCAGCTGGAACACCGCCCAGATCAGAACCAGGCCGACGACGACGGGAAGCGAGCCCAGGTCTCCGCCGCGCACGCGGTGGCCGAACGAGGTGAGGGCGTCGCCGATGCCGCCGGTGCGGGCTATCCGCGAGTCCGTCACCGGTGTGGGCGCCGTCGGGGTTCTCGTGCGGCTCATCGGCGGCCTTCCTCGTCTTCGTCCGACCGGTCGCCGATGCGTTCGGCCCGCCGGCTGACCACGTTGTCGGTCGCGCCGGTGATCGCGGAGATGATGTCTTCGTAACTCACGTCGGGGATGCGGAAGTCGCCGTTGTTGCGCCCGAGCCGCAGCACGGTCACCCGGTCGGCCACGGCTTGCACGTCGGCCATGTTGTGGCTGATGAGGATGACACCGAGCCCCCGCTCGCGCAGCCGTTCGATGAGGTTCAGCACCTCGGCGGTCTGGGCGACGCCGAGCGCGGCGGTCGGCTCGTCGAGGATGACGATGCTGGGATCTCCAACCAGCGATCGGGCGATGGCCACCGTCTGGCGCTGGCCGCCTGAGAGCGACGCCACGGCCACCCGCACCGAGGGGATGCGCGCCGACAGCTGGCGCAGCAGCGCCCACGAACGGCTCTCCATCTCTTCTTCGTCGAGTGTGCCGTGCGCGATCTCCCGACCCAGGAAGAGGTTGGAGACGACGTCGAGGTTGTCGCAGAGCGCCAGATCTTGGAACACGGTGGCGATGCCGAGCTCGCGCGACGCGGCCGGGCTGGGGATGTGCACGATGTCGCCATCGAACTCGATGGTTCCGGCGTCTTGAGGGTGAACGCCCGCCAGGATCTTGATGAGCGTCGACTTGCCGGCGCCGTTGTCGCCGACGATCGCCACCACTTCGCCCGCGTACACGTCGAAGTCGACGTCGGTCAGTGCCTGCACGGCGCCGAACCATTTCGAGATGCCACGCATCGAGAGCACGGGCCGTCGCGTCGCGGCGTCTGCTGCGAAGACGGGGGTTTCCATCGTCACGGTGTCGTTCTCCGTCCTATCGGATCCCGTGCTGAGCACAGGCCGTCTTGTAGTCACCGGAACAGATCTTCGACACGGTGTCCGGTCCGTAGAACTTGTCTTTCACCACAGTGTCTTCCACGTTGTCGGCTCTGACCGGGGTGACGGCCAGCAGAAAAGAGGGGATGTCGGCTCCGGCGACCCGCACCGTCGACTCGCCTTTCGGGCGCTCCGAGCGGGTCAGCGCCACGGCGAGCTGGGCCGCCTTCTCCGCCTCCGGCTGGATCGCCTTGTAGACCGTCATGTACTGGTCGCCCGCGAGGATGCGCTGCACCCCGGCCAGCTCTGCGTCCTGCCCGATGACGGGCCTGAGCGGCGAGACGTCCGCCGCCTTGAGCGACGCGATCGCCGCTCCCGCGAGCACGTCGTTGGCGGCGTAGATGCCGTCGATGCGGTCGCCGAACTGCGTGATCTGGCCGGTCACCCAGTCCTGCGCCTTGGCCGGGTCCCAGCCGGGGGTGTCGTACTCGGCCAGCAGACGGTAGCCGCTCTTGTCGATCACCGAGTGCGCGCCCTTCTTGAACAGCACCGCGTTGTTGTCGGTCGGTGAGCCGTTCAGCATGAGGATGCCGTGGTCGCCGCGCCCCGAATCGTCGGCCGCCAGCTTGTCCACCAGGGCCTGGGCCTGCAGCCGGCCGACCTTCTCGTTGTCGAACGAGATGTAGTAGTCCAGGTGCTCGCTGTCGGTGAGCCGGTCGTACGAGATCACAGGGATGCCGTTGGTCTCCGCCTCCGCGGCGATGGAAGCCGCCGCCTGCGAGTCGAACGGGTCGAGCACGAGCACGCTGACGCCCTGCGCCAGCATCGATTCGGCCTGCTGCTGCTGTTTGCTCGCGTCGCCGTCGGCGTTCGCATAGAGGAGTTTGCATCCGGGGCAGAGGCGGGTGAGCTCGGCCTGGAAGTACGGCTTGTCCGCGTTCTCGTAGCGGGCGGTGACCGAGTCGGGCAGCAGCAGGCCGATCTTGGCGTCGGCCGGGTCGACGCTCGGCGCCGTGCCCGGTGAGACGGCGTTGCTGCAGCCGGCGAGCACGGCGACGTAGAGAAGTGCGGAAGCGGCCGCGATGACGGGTCGTGCGAGCTTCATGGGTGCCTCCGTTCTGGTCGGTGCGGGATGGGGTTCGGGATGCGGTTCGGGTGTTGATCGCTCATGGTCGGCTCAATAGGAGGCGAGGTCTCCGCCGATTCCGGCCCGGTCGACGGCGAACACGACGGCGCCGATGGTCGCGGCGCGGGTGCCGAGCTGGCCCTCGACGATCTCAGGTCCCAGATCGCCGCCGCCGATCACGGAGCGTTCGACGGCGTGACGCAACGGGCCGAGCAGCAGCTCGCCCGCCCGTGCGAGCTCGCCGTCCACCACCACCATCTCCGGGTCGAACAGGTTGCACAGGTTGGCGGTGGCCTCGCCGATGTGCCGGCCGGCGTCGCCGATGGCCCGGATGCAGCGGGCATCCCCGGCCTTCGCCTGCGTCACGACGTCGCCGAGCTTCAGGCTGCCGAGGTGGTCTCGCAGTTCGTCGAGGATGGCGGGGCCACCGGCGATCGCCTCCAGGCATCCGCGGTTGCCGCAGCGGCAGAGCGGCCCGTTCTCGCGGATGACGGTGTGCCCGAACTCGCCCGCGATGCCGTGCGCTCCGCGAAAGAGCTGTCCGTTGATGCTGAGGCCCGCCCCGATGCTGTCGGCGATGTCGAGGGTGACCGTGTTGCGTCTGCCCCGGGCGACCCCGAGCCGGTTCTCCGCGAGCGCGGTCAGGTTGGCGGCGTTGTCGACCCAGACCGGCCGCTTCACGCGCCGCTCGAGGGATTCGGCGATGTGCACGCCGTCCCAGCCCCGCATCATCCCGAGACGGGCGATGGTTCCGGTCGCCTGGTCGATGGGCGCGGGCACCGCGACCCCGACACCGAGCACTTCGTCGCGGCGGGCGTCCACCGATTCGAGCATGTCGGTCAGCAGCAGGGAGACCTTGTCGAGTTCGTTGTCGGCGCGGTGGTCTTTGGCGAGCGGCATGTGGTGCTCGGCGACGACCGTGTGGGCGACGTCGGCGAGCGCGATGCGCATGTGCCGGGTGGAGATGTGCACGCCGACCACGAGCCCGAGCGCGTGCGCCAACGTCACGTGCTGGGCTCGGCGGCCGCTCCTGATGCTCTGGGATGTGCTGAGCACGCCCGAGCTCGAGAGCTCTTTGACGATGTTCGACACTGTCGCGGGGGAGAGCCCGGTGGCTCCGGCGAGCTCGATCTGGGTCAGACCGCCGTGGCGTTTGATGGCGTTGACGATGCGGGCCCGGTTCGCCTCGCGCAGCGAAGTCTGCGATCCCGGAGTCCGACGCTGCGTTGCCACCAGATGAGCGTACAGCGAGACGACGTCAGGCCACCGAGTGTGGGAATCGGCTGGGCAGACGGTTATGTCTTTGTGAACTTTCGACTGCCTGGATGCGCGCCGATGTTGGCAGGATAGAGGTATGGCCGATCTGCACGTTCACCCCGACCGCCTGGAGATCCACCTCACGGCAGCGGAGAAGGTGCTCGCGCTGCGACGGGACGACCTGATCGTGCCGCGCGAGAGCATCCGGTCCGTCGCCATCACGGAGGACCCGTGGATCTGGATCCGCGGCATCCGTGCCCCCGGAGCCCAGATCCCGCTCACCCTCGCCACCGGCACCTGGAAGTTCCACGGCGGCAAAGACTTCCTCCTCATCAAGGGCAAGCAGCGGGCGGCCGTCGTCATCGACCTCGACGGCGAGGAGTTCTCCCGCATCATCGTCTCCACCCCGCACGCCACGAAGCTGATCGAGACGCTTCGCCTCGACGCGAGCGAGACCGCCGCCGGCGGCGAGTTCATCGACTAGCCGAGCGCCAGCAGCACCAGGCCGGCGAGCGGCAGCACGCCCTGCAGCAGGGCGGCACGCAGGTAGCTGCGGCCGGTCGTGAGGAGTACGACCGCGGCGAGCACCATGCAGGATGCGCTGAAGAAGACGAGACCGAAACCGACGTCTCGCAGGGTCGTCCAGTAGAGCACGAGGCCCACGACCGCGCCGCCCGCCAGGAACAGGTTGTAGAAGCCCTGGTTGTACGCCATCGGGCGGATCGCATCCGCGTCTCGCTGACCGGCGACCCCGAAAAGCCTCCACACGGCGGGGGTCGACCACAGCACGCTCTCCATGGCGAAGAATCCCAGATGCACGAGCGCCGCCGCCGAGAGGAGAATCGATCCGATGATCGCCATGGATGTGAGCATACGCTGGGCCTCATGACAACGATCGAGACATCGTGCGTGATCGCCGGAGGCGGGCCGGCGGGCATGATGCTGGGACTCATCCTCGCCCGGGCCGGCATCGACGTGGTCGTGCTGGAGAAGCACGAGGACTTCTTCCGAGACTTCCGCGGTGACACCATCCACCCCTCGACCGTCGGGGTTCTCGGCGAGCTGGGGTTGCGCGAGCGGTTCCTGGCTCTGCCGCACAACAGCATCCGTACCCTGGATGCCGTCGTCAACGGAACCCGGCTGCATCCGGTCGACTTCAGCCGGCTCGGTCCACCCGACGACTTCCTCGTGCTCGCGCCGCAGTGGGACTTCCTGAACTTCCTCGCGGCCGAGGCCGCCGCCTACCCGACGTTCCGGCTGCTGATGCAGACCGAGGCGACGGGGATCATCGAGGAGGATGGCGCCATCCGCGGCGTCACGATCCGGGGAGCGGACGGCGATCAGGAGGTGCGCGCCGCCCTGACCGTCGCGGCAGACGGGCGCGCGTCGACGGTGCGCGCGGCTGCGGGGCTGCGACCTCGCGAGTTCGGCGTGGGAATCGACGTGCTCTGGTTCCGGCTGCCCAAGCCGCACGACCTTCCGCCGAGCACGCTCGCCTACGTCGACCACGGCGCCATGGTCATCACGATCGACCGCGGCGACTACTACCAGACCGGGCTCATCATCGCGAAGGGCGGCTTCGACGGCCTCCAGCGCCAGGGGCTCGACGCATTCCGTGCGCAGCTCGTCGCGGCAGCGCCCGTTCTCGAGTCGGTCGCCGACGCGATCACCAGCTGGGACGAGGTGAAGCTGCTGTCGGTGCAGATCAACCGGCTGTCGCGGTGGTACCGCTCGGGTCTGCTCGCCATCGGTGACGCGGCGCACGCCATGTCTCCGGCCTTCGGCGTCGGGGTCAACTACGCGGTGCAGGATGCGGTGGCGTCGGCGAACGCGCTCGCCGCGCCTTTGCGCTCGGGCGCCGTCGACCTGCGGGTGCTCGACGGCATCCAGCAGCGCAGGCTTCCACCGGTCGCGCGGATGCAGAAGCTGCAACTGGCCGCGCACGAACGCATCGCCCGACCCGGCGGGCTGGCCTTTCTGCCGAACCCGATGCCGCGGGCGCTCGGTCTGGCGCTGACCGCGGCGACGCCGTTGATCCAGCGGTTCACCGCCCGGATGATCGGGCGCGGGTTCCTTCCCGAGTCGGTCTCGCCCGAGCTGAGGGAGCCGTCGGTCAGGACAGGAGCATCAGCACGAAACCGATGAGGGGCAGGATGCCCTGAATGAGCGCGGGTCGCACGTACCGCCGGCCGCCGGTCACGAGCACGACGGCGGCCGCCACCATGCTGGCCATGGTGAAGAGGATGAGCGCGAAACCAGCCGCGTGCATCCCCACGCCGTAGAGGATGAGCCCGACGATCGCGCCGATCGCCAGGAACAGGTTGTAGAAGCCCTGGTTGTACGCCATCGGCCGGATGGTGTCCGCCGCCTCCTGAGACGCGACCCCGAAGCGCTTCCAGATGGCGGGGCGGGCCCAGCTCACGCTCTCCATGATGAAGATTCCGATGTGCAGGGCGGCTGCGAGGGTGACCACCACGGTGGCGAGGACGATCATGCAGTCAGCTTAGGACGTCGACCACCGTGCGGCCGTGCAGCTCACCGGCCAGGATGCGCTCGGCGGCGGGCACGGCATCGGCCAGCGGGATGGTGGTGGTCATCCGCTTCAGCGCGTCGAGGTCGAGGTCGTCGGCCAGCCGCCGCCAGGCCGTCTCGCGAATGGCCGGAGGTGCGAGCACGGAGTTGATGCCGACGAGGGTCACAGCACGCAGGATGAACGGCATCACCGTGGCGGGGAGGTCGGAGCCCTGCGCCAGACCGCACGCGGTCACCGTGCCGCCGTACCGGGTCTGGGCAAGGGCGTTCGCCAGCGTGTGGCTGCCGACCGCGTCGACGACTCCGGCCCAGCGCTGGCTCTGCAGAGGCTTGCCAGGCTCGGACAGCTCGGAGCGCTCGATGACGGCGTCAGCACCGATGCTTTGGAGGTACTCCGATTGCTCCGTCACGCGCCCGGTCGACGCCGTAACCGGGTAACCCAGTTTCGCGAGGATCGCGATGGCGACGGAGCCGACGCCGCCCGCAGCGCCGGTCACGAGCACGGTCGAGCCGGATTCGCGCACCTCCGCCGGGTCGACGCCGTTCCGCTCCAGCGCGAGCACCGAGAGCATGGCGGTGAAACCGGCGGTGCCGATGGCGGCCGCCTGCACGCTGGTGAGGGTGTCGGGCACGCGCACCAGGGCATCCCCGCTCACTCTGGCCCGCTCGGCGAGACCGCCGTGATGGTTCTCGCCGGCGCCGTCCCCGTTGAGCACGACCCGGTCGCCGCTGCGCCAGCGCGGGTCGGTCGACTCCTCAACGGTTCCGACGATGTCGATGCCCGGGATGAGCGGCGACGTCTTCGCCACTCCCGGCCGCCCGGCGATCGCCAGCCCGTCTTTGAAGTTCAGCCCAGACGCCTCCACGGCGATGGTCACGTCGCCCGGCATGAGGAACGCATCCGTCACCCGCCTCACCTCGGCGGTGTGCGCCAGAACACGCCCCGACTCGGTCTCCTGCTCGATCACGATGGCCCGGAAATCAGTCATGGCCGCCACGATACGCTCGTGCCGGGTGGCGGGATCGACCCCTGAGTTCCAGCTCGCCCGTGTAGCGGCCGCCCCGGCGGCGGCCGGTCTCGCCGCTCGCGCTACTCTGGTGGCCTCAGCCGTCCATCCGAGATCGGATGGGTATCGTGGGCGAGCATGTCGAGGGGGAGGGTAGCGTGCCGAACGGGGCGAGCTATGCCGTCGATGTCGTCAGCATCCTGTGTCCTCTCGGGGCGGCCGCGATCGTCGTGTTCTTTCGACGCCCCATCGTGAACCGGCTTCGAAGCGTCGTGCCGCAGAAGAACCTGAAGAAGGTCAACGCTGCGGTGTTCGTCGGAGCGTTCGCCGTCGCAACGTTCGTGGCCGGCTGGATTCTGGCCGTCCTGGTGCCGGGATCACCGGCCGTGCTGTGGCTGTCTGTCTTCGCTGCCGCGTTGCTCGCGTGGATCGTGGCTTGGGCACTGCTGGCGAACGAAAGCTAGCGACCGGCGGCACGCCGCGATTGAGCAGGAAATCAGGTCCCCAGACCTAGGCTTCCGCGGCGCCCCAGCGTCCGAGTGCGGTGATCGCCTCCCTCAGGGCGAGTCCGCGATCGGTCAGCGCGTAGGCGCGGGTGTTGTGCCGAAGGGGCAATCGGTAGAGGAGACCGGCGGCTTCGAGTTCGCGAAGGCGGGTCGCCAACATGCTCATCGGCACTCCGAGGTCGCGTTGCAGATCGCCGTATCGCTGCGGCCCGTCGAGCAGTCGCTCCACGATGAGGAGAGCCCATCGCGCTCCGATGATGTCGAGGGCCGCGGCGAGATCGCTCACGCGGTCGGATCGGCGTCAGGCTTCATCCAGAACGGCGAGTAGTGGTAGCCGTCGGGGTCGTCGAACTGGCGCTGGTACATGAAGGGGTAGTCGTCGGTGTCGCCGATCCGCCCGCCGGCGGCGCCGGCGCGTTCAGTGAGCTCGTCGACGGCTTCGCGGCTGCCCAGGTCGAACGAGACCGTGACCTTCGAGGGTGTTTCGGGTCCGCCGATCCTGTCTTCGACACCTCCGACGCTCGCGTACATCTCGCGACTGCCGAGCATGACGTACTGCTCGGGCGCGATGGCGAAGCAGGACACGTTGTGATCGGACATCTCAGCATTGAGGGTCCAACCGAGGGCGGTGTAGAAGGCGGTCGCGCGTTCGACGCTCTCGACCGGGCATGTGATGAAAAGGCTCATGTCGGCATACTTTCAAAATCGAAGTGCCGCGTCAAGACCTAGCTCGATTCAGAAACGGCTTTCATCCGGCGCCGCGACGGCTGAACGGTGAGTATCGTCCGCACGCGCGACCGAGAGGCCAGATCGCGGGACGGCCCGCCCACGAACTGCCCGGCCGCGAGAAAAAGACCGAGCACCACCAGCACCAGCCCGGATGCGCGGAACAGTCGCCGCCTGCGTCGATCGCTGTTACCGTGCCTGGCTCACGAGGTCAGACTATGTTCGACGATGGAGCGGGCATGCGAACCGACCAGCGGGTCAGCCCGCGCTCGCCTGGTCCGCGTAGGCCTGAAGCATCCACTCGGCCTTGCGCACCGACGCCGGGTCGTAGCGGTCGGTGCGGTCGACGATGGCGTTGATCTCGTCGACCGCGGCGCCGGCGGCGGCGATCTGCTCGGTCGATGAGAACTCGGAGAGAGGGCCGAGCACCCGCATGACGAGGTGGTGCCGAAGTTCGCACAGGCGGGAGAAGCGCTGCCAGGGATGCTCGACGTTCGCGTACTGATGGTTCACGTTTCACATTTTAGAGGTAAAGGCGGTTGGTTCCGCTCATGCTGTCGCTGCTTCCCGGCGTCAAACCGGAGCGAGCGGCGTGCGAGCGCCGGTGGGGAGCTCCACCCGGATGTCGTCGCCAGCGCGCACGACACCGCCGGCTACGACGACCGACATCACACCGCCGCGACGTTCGATCGAGCCGTCGCCGCGCCGCGAGACCACCCGCTTGAGGAGCCCCGGTTCGAACGCGTCGATCTGGCGGCACGGGTTGCGGAGGCCGGTGACCTCGACCACCGCCTCCGAGCCGATGTGCAGCAGAGTTCCCGTCGGCAGTTCGAGCAACTCGATGCCGCGCGTGGCGATGTTCTCGCCGAGCATCCCCGGGGCGACGGCGAACCCCGAGCCGGCCAGCTGGTCGAACAGCTCCGTGTGGATGAGGTGCACCTGCCGCAGGTTGGGCTGCGATGGGTCGCGCGCCACGCGCGAGCGGTGCTGCACGGTGACGCCGGCGTGAGCATCCCCGTCGACACCGAGACCGGCGACGAGGGTGATCTCGTCGACGACGACCTTGCTGAAGCGGTGCGTGTCGTCGCGACTGACCGCCACGACGGAGGGGAGGGTCGCGCTCACGACAGCACCCGGGTACCGACCGGAACGCCTCCACCGGCGTAGAGCGCGGAGGCGGTGTCTTGCACAGCGGTGAGAGCGACGCGCTGAGTCCACGGGCCGTAGGACACGCGGGCGACGCCAAGCGCCTCCAGCCGGTCGGGAGCAACCGAGCCCGGGCTGCCGATCACGCTCAAGCGGCGCTCGCCGAGGCCCTCGACCAGGCCGGCGATGGTCGTCTCGTCCAAGGCGCCGGGCACGAACACGCACGCCGCACCCTCGGCGAGAAAGGCGCGCCCGCGCCTCACGGCCTCGGTGATCTTCTCGCCGACGGTGCGTCCTTCGTCGACGAGAAACACATCGGTGCGCGCGTTCAACACGAACGAGACCCCTTCGGCCGACGCGGCCGAGAGGGCGGCTCGAACCGCGGCGACCGCGGTGTCGAACGGGGCCATCGCGTCTTCGAGGTTCGCACCGACGACGCCGACGCCGATCGCCCGCCGCACGGTCCCGCCCGGGTCGCCGTAGCCCCGCTCGAGGTCGGCGCTGACCGGATGCGGAACGGCGTCGACGATACGGCCGATGGCGGCGATCATCAGGTCGAGCGGGATGCGCTCCCCGTCTTCGTACCCGTGCGAGGCCGCGATCGAGTGGCTGGCCGTGGCGACGGCTCGCGTTCGGGGAAGGTCGGCGACGACGCGGGCGCTCGCCGCATCCCACACGTTCACCACCTGCAGCAGTTCGGGCGCCTCGTGCAGCTGCCGGAGGAGGGCGGCCTGGTCGTCGAGTTCGGAGCTCACGTCGGTCATCCCTTCACCCTAACCTCGGCCATAGGATGTCCCCATGCCGCAGACGACGGTGCCCAAGACGCGATCGGCCACCGCTCGGCCGCGGTCGATCAACGTCATCGTCGACTACGCGTTCTTCGTCTTCGGTGGAGCCTCCGCCGTCTGGCTGGCGTGGCTCGTGCTCACCGAGAGTTTCAGCTGGGGCTGGTTCCTGGTGCTGTTCTTCGTGCTGTTCTGGGTGCTTCTGGCGTACCTGGTGCTGCCGCGCCTGCACCGCATCCTGACCAGCATCTACGTTCCCGACTATTTCATCGGCCGCGCCCGCACGAGCGACGGGCTGCTCGGCGACCCGATCAACCTCGCGCTCCTCGGCACCGAGGCGCAACTCGACGAGGCGATGACCCAGGCGGGCTGGACGCGAGCGGACGACGTGACCCTCGGCACGAGCTGGCGCATCGTCAGGTCGACCCTGCTGCGACGCAGCTACGACGAGGCGCCGGTGAGCCCGCTCTTCCTGTTCGGCCACCAGCAAGACGTCGCCTTCCAGCAGGAGGTCAAAGGCAACCCGGCGAAGCGCCATCACGTGCGCTTCTGGCGCTGCCCGGAAGGCTGGCTCCTCCCGGGAGGGCATCGAGCCGACTGGATGGCCGCCGGCACGTTCGACCGCGCCGTCGGCTTCTCGCTCTTCACCCTCCAAATCACGCACAAGATCGACGCGAACACAGACATCGAGCGCGACCACATCGTCTCCACTCTGCGGGATGCGGATGCGGGGGTCGCGGTGAACGTCATCCGCGACTTCTCCACCGGCTACCACTCGCGCAACGGCGGTGGCGACACGATCGAGACCGACGGCGACCTGCCGATCATCGACGTTCGAGGCGTGGCCGTCGACGCTGCAGCGCTCGCCGAGGTCGATCGGGCGGATGCGTACCGAGCGGCGATCGCCGAGCAGCGTCCCGTGCCGACCACGCTCGGTTTTCTGCTGATGCTGCTGCGCGTGGTGGCCGGTGCTCTGACGATCGGCGTGCTGGTTCTCGCCTGGCCGGAGCTGCTGCGCGCGGGCTCGATCACCATCTCCGATGCCGATTCCGACGTCGCACTCGGGGTCATCGCCGGCGTGCTCGGTCTCGGCCTGATCGTCTACCTCGCGCTGGCCGTGCTCGTGCTGCTCGGCAGCAACTGGGCCCGCATCGCGTCGATGACGTTCAGCGCGGCGATCATCGCGTTCACCGCGATCGACTATTTCAACGGCGGCCCGCAGGTCTCGCTGCGCACGAACCTGCTGGGCATCCCGCTCGACATCCTCGTCGTGCTCGCGCTGTCGTCGCAGCGGTCCCGGCTCTGGGCCCGTCGTCGCAGATCGCGCCGGCACGGCCTTGACGCGCTGGTGTCGCCCGAGCTTCCGGCGGACGATACGACGCTTCGCTGAGAGCGATCGGATTCGCCGCTCCCACGGGAAACATTGCCGCCCTGCCCGCGTTGCCGCCATCATGAACACCATGGATCCGGTCGCCACAATCGTCTGGATCGTGTCGTTCGTTCTCGTGACGGTCACGGTCACCGGGCTGTCGCGCCGTGTGGGCTGGTCGTCGCCGGTCGTGCTGGTCGCGGTCGGGGCCGTCGCATCGTTCATCCCCGGGGTTCCGCACATCGAGATCGAGCCCGAGCTCGTGCTCTACGGCCTGCTGCCCCCGCTGCTGTTCGCCGCGGCCATCCAGACGTCGTTCGTGGATGTGCGGGCCAGGCGCGACGGCATCCTGCTGCTCTCGGTGGGCCTCGTGATCTTCACCGTGATCGCCGTCGGCTTCGCCACCTGGCTGGTCGTGCCGACGCTCACCCTTGCCGCGGCATTCGCGTTCGGGGCGGTGGTGGCGCCGACGGACACGGTGGCGGTCAGCGCGATCGCCGGCCGCCTCCATCTGCCGAGACGTCTCGTCACGGTGCTGGAGGGCGAGAGCCTGCTCAACGACGCCACCGCCCTGGTCGCCCTCAACGCCACGATCGCCGCGATCGTGAGCGTCGTGAATCCGTGGGCCATCGCCGGGGACTTCGTGCTGGCAGTGGTGGTCGGTGTGGCCGTCGGTCTGGCCGTCGGCTTCGTGCTCGCGGCCATCCGCAAACAGTTGCGGGCGCCCGTGCTCGACACCTCGCTCGGGCTGATCACCCCGTACCTCGCGTTCATCCCCGCGCAGTTCTTGCACGGCTCCGGCTTTCTCGCCGTGGTCGTCGCCGCACTGTTCCTCGGGTACCGCTCGCCGACCATCCAGACCGCCGAAGCCCGAATAGCCGAGACGATCAACTGGCGCACGATCCAGTTCCTGCTCGAGAACGCGGTGTTCCTGTTCATCGGGCTCGAGCTCTCGGGCATCCTCCGTTCCGCCTTCTCGTCGGGCATCACCGTGCCGCAGACGATCATGATCAGTGCCGTCGTGCTGCTCACCCTCTTCCTTGCAAGACTGCTGTGGATGGTGCTGACCACGACCGTCTACCGCTACGGCCCCGAGCGGCTGCGGGAACGCGGCTGGAACTGGCCGACCGGCATCGCGGTGTCGTTCGCCGGCATCCGGGGAGTGGTCACGCTCGCGGCGGTCTTCCTCCTGCCGAAGGAGACGCCGCACCGCGAGTTCCTGCAGTTCCTCGCTTTCATCGTGGTGGTGGCGACGCTGCTCGAGGGCCTCGCCCTGCCCTGGATCATCCGCCGGCTCAAGCTGCCGCCGCCCGATTTCGCTCAGGAGGCCAGCGAGATGCAACGCCTGCTCGCCGAGGCGCAGACGGCCGGCCTCGGTCATCTGGACGGCCAGGTCACTGGAGACGAAGACGAGCGCGTTCTGGTGCGGCTCCGCATCAACGCCGCCTTCCTCTCCGACGCGCTCGAGAACCCGTCGCAAGACGAGAGCGAGGATGTGGCGGTCGAGTACCAGCGTCTGCGTCGCTCGATGATCAAAGCCGAGCGCCAGGCCGTGTTGCAGGCGCGGTCGGAGGGCCGCTACCAGGAGCCCGCGGTGCGCTCCGTGCTGGCTTTCCTCGACGCGGAGGAGTCGGCGCTCAAGTCGTCGGGACCGCGCAAGCCGCTGATGTGACGCCGGCTCAGGATGCGTGGGCCGGGCAGCGCACGTCGCTCTCCGCCTCGCACACCACGAGCTGTTCGCGGCACGACGGGTCGGCGCAGTTGCGCATCCGGTTGGTCGCCTCGCCGCAGACCACGCAGGCGCCGACGACCGCCGCCTGCTCGGTGAAGTCGAGCGAGCCGCGGCCGTCGAACACGTAGAGCGAGCCCTCCCAGAGCCCGGCGTCGCCGAAGGTCTCGCCGTAGCGGACGACGCCGCCGTCGAGCTGGTACACCTCGCCGAATCCGCGCGACTTCATGAGACCGGAGAGCACCTCGCAGCGGATGCCGCCGGTGCAGTACGTCACGACGGGCTTGTCTTTCAGATGGTCGTACTTGCCGCTGTCGAGCTCGGCGACGAAGTCCCGCGTCGTCGACACGTCGGGCACGACCGCGCCCTTGAAGTGCCCGATCTGCGCCTCGAAGCGGTTGCGGCCGTCGAAGAAGACGACGTCGTCCCGCTTCTCGACCAGCTCGTGCAGCGCGGCGGGGTCGAGACGGGTTCCTCCGCCGACGACTCCGGAGTCGTCGACCTGCAGCTCGCCGGGCGCTCCGAAGCTGACGATCTCGTCGCGCACCTTCACCGACAGCCGGGGGAAGTCCGCGCTCAGTCCGTTCTCATCGAGCCCGGTGCCCTCGCTCCATTTGACGTCGAGGTTCTTGAACGCCGGATAGTCCTTCGTCTTGCGGAGGTACTTCTTGACGGCGCCGAGCTCGCCGCCCAGCGTGCCGTTGATGCCGTCGGCCGAGAGAAGGATGCGTCCGCGCAGTCCCAGCGCCTCGCACAGGTCGCGCTGCCACAGCCGCACCGCCTCTGGGTCGGCCAGCGGCGTGAACGCGTAATAGAGGATGATCTTCGCAACCGGCACCGAACCATGCTAGGCGGCGCCGTCTGTGTGGTCTCCGAGCGGTCGGTATGGACTCCGGGCGGCTGAGGGTTAGGCTGCATGTCGTTCGTTGAATCGCAATGCTTTAAGGGGTGCCGTGCCAAACGCAGGACAACGGGATGGGTCTGTGCGCACGCTCGTGATCATCCCGACCTACAACGAGCGCGAGAACGTCGCTCCGATCGTGGCCCGTGTGCGCGCCGCCGCGCCCGAGGTCGAGGTTCTGGTCGTCGACGACAACTCGCCCGACGGCACCGGCGCGATAGCCGACGCGCTGGCCGCGGCCGACCCCAACGTGCGCGTGCTGCACCGCGCCGGAAAAGACGGCCTCGGTGCCGCTTACCGCGAAGGGATGCGCTGGGCGCTGCAGGAGGGCTACGGCCGCATCGTGGAGATGGACGCCGACGGTTCCCACAAGCCCGAGCAGCTGCCGCGGCTCCTCGCCGCCCTCCGGCCGCCCGAGACGGCCGCCGCGGGTGACGCGGGTGACGCGACCGACGCGAAGGCCACCGGCGCCGACGTCGTGCTCGGCTCGCGCTGGGTCGCCGGAGGCGGAGTCGAGAACTGGCCCGCCCGTCGCCGGATGCTGTCCCGCGGCGGAAGCGCGTACTCGCGCATCATGCTCGGCATCCCCGCCCGCGATGTGACCGGGGGCTACCGGGCGTTCACGGCGGAGGCGCTGCGGCGCATCCAGTTCGCCGACGTCGAGAGCCAGGGATACTGCTTCCAGATCGACATGCTTCGTCGGGCATACGA
This sequence comes from Leifsonia sp. NPDC058292, assembly GCF_042880955.1. Lineage (NCBI taxonomy): Bacteria > Bacillati > Actinomycetota > Actinomycetes > Micrococcales > Microbacteriaceae > Leifsonia > Leifsonia sp. NPDC058292. The sequence goes on along the minus strand of NZ_JBHVYL010000002.1, from coordinate 32,991 downwards.
TGCTGGCCTGACGGTGGCCGAGGTTCCGATCACCTTCGTCGAGCGCGAGCTCGGTGCATCGAAGATGACCGGCGGCATCGTCGCCGAGGCGATGCTCCGGGTCACCGGGTGGGGGATCACCGGTCTTCCGGCCCGGTTCGGCCGTCGGCGTAGCGTTGTGGCATGACTGAGAACGATCCTCTCGAGCGCTTCGGCGCCGTTCCCCACTTCGCGCTCACCAGCGACGACATCGCCGACGACCGGCCTCTGGGCCGGGAGCAATGGGGTGCCGGCGGTGGCGGCGGTGACATTTCCCCACAGCTGAGCTGGTCGGGTTTCCCTGCCGAGACGAAGAGCTTCGCCGTGACGATCCACGACCCCGACGCCCCGACCGGTTCGGGCTTCTGGCACTGGGCCGTGTACAACATCCCTGCCGACGTCACGTCGCTCGCGGCCGGCGCCGGAGCCGAGGGCGGCGCCTCCCTGCCCCAGGGCGCGGCCATGCTGTCGAACGAGCTCGGAGCCAAGAGCTTCACCGGCGCCGGGCCTCCGCCCGGAACAGGCACCCACCACTACACGGTCGTCGTGCACGCGCTCGACGTCGACAGGCTCGACCTCGACCCCGCGTCCACGCCCGCCGTGCTCGGCTTCAACGCCCACTTCCACACGCTGGCCCGCGCCGTCCTCATCCCCACGGCCACACACGGCGACATCTAGCCCACAACCTGCTCACTGCTCACTGCTGGCTGCTCGCAACGCCTCGCTAGCGCCGGAGTTCTCGTCCCACCTCGCCGATTCGACCGTCACGACGGAAGAACCACCGGCGCGTCGGCCGAAAACTCCGGCGCTAGTGCTTGACCCCGGTGAAGGCCAGCACCCCGCCCAGCCCGATCATCATCACGCCGCCGGTCGCCCCGAGGCGCTCCACGCGCTTCGGCGACCGGCCGAACCATCCGCGAGCCGTGCCCGCTGCCAGCGCCCATACGCTGTCGCACGCCAGCGCGATCAGGAGGAACACGACCCCGAGCTCGAACATCTGGCCGGGGATCCACGCGCCCGAGTAGTCGACGAACTGCGGCAGCACAGCAACGAAGAACACGAGCGATTTCGGGTTGGTCAGCCCCACCACGAAACCTTCGGAGAGGATGCGCAAGTGCGAGCGGCGCGGAGGCGTCGCCTCGTGCGTGACCGCGGTGTGGCGACGGTGGCGGATGGCCTGAACGCCGAGGTAGACGAGGTACGCCGCTCCGGCGAACTTGATCACGGTGAACAGCACGATCGACTGCGCGACGACCGCCCCGATCCCGAGAGCCACCGCGATGATGAGCGGCAGCATCCCGAGCGCGTTCCCCACGACGCTGAGGAGGCCGCCGACGCGCCCGAGAGAGAGCGAGCGCCCGATCACGAACAGCACGCTCGGGCCCGGGATCACGATGAGGGCGAGGGATGCGAGCGCGAACGCCAGCAAAGACGTCGGAGGAACCATGGGCACAGGCTACCCACCGGAACGTGACCCGGCTACAGCGGGTAGGTTCGAGGTGTGAAGCTCCACAACGTCCGCGTGCACAGAAGCGAAGAGAATCTCGCCCGTCAGAACCAGCTCGCCTGGGCCATCGCGGAGGTCGCCGTCGACCCCGTCGATGTCGATCCCGAGGTAACCGAGATGGTGATCAACCGGGTCATCGACAACGCGGCCGTCGCTGCCGCGTCGCTGACCCGACGGCCCGTCGTGTCGGCCCGCGCGCAGGCGCTGGCGCATCCTCTTCCTCAGCGCGAGCTCGAAGAGCTGGTCGACGCGGTCGGCCACCCGCAAGACGGTTCCACGGTGTTCGGCGAGCCCGAGCAGAGACGCGTGTCGCCCGAGTGGGCGGCCTGGGCGAACGGTGTCGCCGTGCGCGAGCTCGACTACCACGACACGTTTCTGGCTGCCGAGTACTCGCATCCGGGTGACAACATCCCGCCCATCGTCGCCGTCGCGCAGCACGCCGCCCGGGCGCTCGGCCTGACTGGTCGCGACCTGGTGCGCGGCATCGCCACCGGGTATGAGATCCAGATCGACCTGGCCAAGGCGATCAGCCTCCACGCCCACAAGATCGATCACGTCGCCCACCTGGGGCCGAGCGCCGCCGCCGGCATCGGAACCCTGCTCGGCCTGCCCACCGAGGTCGTCTTCCAGGCCGTCGGCCAGGCGCTTCACACCACGACCGCGACGCGACAGTCGCGCAAGGGCGAGATCTCCAGCTGGAAGGCGCACGCCCCGGCGTTCGCCGGCAAGATGGCCGTCGAAGCGGTCGACCGGGCGATGCGGGGCGAGACCAGCCCGACCCCGATCTACGAGGGCGAAGACGGCGTGATCGCCTGGCTGCTCGACGGCCCCGAGGCGAGCTACGACGTGCCGCTGCCCGAGCCGGGGGAGGCGAAGCGCGCCATCCTCGACAGCTACACCAAAGAGCACTCGGCCGAATACCAGGCGCAGGCGTGGATCGACCTGGCGCGCAAGCTGCACCGGGAGCACCCCGAGGTCGCCGACCCGCGAAACGTGGCGAGCATCCTCATCCACACCTCCCACCACACGCACTTCGTGATCGGTTCGGGCGCGAACGACCCGCAGAAGTACGACCCGACTGCCTCGCGCGAGACCCTCGACCACTCGATCCCGTACATCTTCACCGTCGCACTGCAGGATGGCGGCTGGCATCACGTCGAGTCGTACCTTCCCGAGCGCGCGGGCCGCTCCGACACGGTGGAGCTGTGGCACAAGGTGACCACCACGGAAGACCCGGAGTGGACCCGCCGGTACCACTCGATCGACCCGGCCGAGAAGGCGTTCGGTGGCCGTGTCGAGATCCACCTCACCGACGGAACTGTGGTCACCGACGAGATCGCCGTCGCCGACGCGCATCCGCTCGGCGCCCGCCCGTTCGCGCGTGCCGACTATGTGCAGAAGTTCCGGATGCTCGCCGCCGACGTGCTCGAACCCGCCGAGATCGAGCGGTTCCTCTCAGTCGCCGAGCGCCTCCCCGAGCTCACCTCCGACGAGCTCGGCGGTCTCACCATCACCGCGAAACCGGGACTGCTCGCGACCATCCCGGCCCCGAAGGGACTCTTCTGATGCTGTACTCCCGCGTTCCCGCCCACGAGAAGCGTGCGGCCTTCCGCGCTCGCCTCGATTCGGGGGAGCTCATCCGGATGCCCGGCGCGTTCAACCCGCTCTCCGCGCGCCTGATCGAGCGCAAGGGCTTCGATGGCGTCTACATCTCGGGCGCGGTGCTGAGCGCCGACCTCGGCCTGCCCGACATCGGTCTCACCACCCTCACCGAGGTGGCCGGCCGGTCAGCGCAGATCGCGCGCATGACCGACCTGCCGGCTCTGGTCGACGCCGACACGGGGTTCGGCGAGCCGATGAACGTCGCGCGCACCGTGCAGACGCTCGAAGACGCGGGGGTCGCCGGCCTGCACATCGAAGACCAGGTGAACCCCAAGCGGTGCGGGCACCTCGACGGCAAGCAGGTCGTCGACGAGAACACCGCGCTGAAACGCATCCGTTCGGCCGCCGACGCCCGGCGTGACCCGAACCTGCTGATCATGGCGCGCACCGACATCCGCGCCGTCGACGGGCTGGCGGCGGCGATCGACAGGGCGAAGGCGCTCGTCGACGCCGGGGCCGACGCGATCTTCCCCGAGGCGATGGCCGACCTGTCCGAGTTCGAGGCGGTTCGCGCCGCCATCGACGTTCCGATGCTCGCCAACATGACCGAATTCGGCAAGAGCGACCTGTTCACGGTCGACCAGTTGCGTGACGTCGGAGTGAACATCGTGATCTGGCCCGTGTCGTTGCTGCGGCTGGCCATGGGCGCGGCGGAGCGTGGACTCGACCAGCTGCTCGCCGAGGGCACCCTCGAGCCGAAGCTCGGCGAGATGCAGCATCGCGCCGAACTGTACGACCTGATTGACTACGAGGGATACAACGCGTTCGACACCTCGGTGTACAACTTCGAGGTCAAGCGGTGACACCGCGCAGCGAAGGAGCAGCAGCATGACAGACCCCGAGATCCACAAAGGCCTCGCCGGCGTCGTGGTCGACACCACGGCCGTCTCGTCCGTGAACCCCGAGACCAACTCTCTGCTCTACCGCGGCTACCCCGTGCAGGAGCTCGCCGCGCAGTGCTCGTTCGAAGAGGTCGCGTTCCTGCTCTGGCACGGCGAGTTGCCGACCGACGATGAGCTCGTCGCGTTCGAGGCTCTGGAGCGTTCGTTGCGGCCCCTCGATGAGCGCACCAAGCGAGCGATCGACGATGTTCCGGTGAGTGCGCATCCGATGGATGTCGTGCGCAGCGCCGTCAGCCAGCTCGGCGGCCTCGACGCCACGCTCACCAAGCCCGACGCCGTGCTCGACCCCGAGCTGAACGAGGGTCGCGCGGTCTACCTCCTGGCGCAGCTGCCCACCATCGTGGCTTACGACCAGCGCCGCCGGCGCGGCCTCGACCCGGTCGAGCCACGGGACGACCTCGACTATTCGCAGAACTTCCTCTGGATGACGTTCGGCGAGATCCCCGACGACGTCGTCGTCGACGCCTTCCGGGTCTCCCTCGTGCTCTACGCCGAGCACTCGTTCAACGCCTCCACGTTCACCGCCCGGGTGATCGCCTCGACACTGTCCGACGTCTATTCGGCGGTCACCGGCGCGGTCGGCGCTCTCAAGGGACCGCTCCACGGCGGCGCCAACGAGGCGGTCATGCACGCGTTCGACGAGATCAAGACGGCGGACAAGGCCGAGGCGTGGCTCGACGACGCTCTCGCCGAGAAGCGCAAGATCATGGGATTCGGCCACCGGGTCTACAAGAACGGCGACTCCCGGGTCCCTACCATGAAGGCCGCGCTCGAGAAGCTCGCCGACCACTACGACCGCCGAGATGTGCTCGACCTCTACAACGCGCTCGAGCAGGCGATGGGCGACCGCAAGAACATCAAGCCGAACCTCGACTACCCGTCGGGCCCCGCGTACAACCTCATGGGGTTCGACACCGAGACGTTCACGCCGCTCTTCGCCGCCGCGCGCGTCGCCGGCTGGACAGCCCACATCTTCGAGCAGTACGCGGCCAACTCCCTCATCCGGCCGCTCTCCCTCTACAACGGCCCCGCCGAACGCCACCTGTCCCGCTGACCCGCCTGCTCTGCTGCCCCGGCCCGCCACCTGGCCTGGCCCGCCGGTTTCGCGTCGGAGATTTGGGGCACCCGCCCGCAAATGACCGGCGCGCCGGTCATCCCACCGGCGCGCCGCCCGATTTCTCCGTCCAGTCGCTCAGCGCGAAAGCAGCAGCGCCTCGCCCTGCCCGCCGCCACCGCAGAGCGCAACCGCCGCCCGGCCGTCCCCGCGTCGCGCCAACTCGTGCGCCGCGTGCACCGCGAGCCGGGCCCCGGATGCGCCGATCGGGTGACCGAGCGCGATCGCACCTCCGTGGATGTTGACCTTCTCGGCATCCAGCCCCAGGTCTGCCATCGACTGCAGCGCGACGGCCGCGAACGCCTCGTTGATCTCCACCAGGTCGAGGTCGTCAACACTCCAGCCGGCTTTCGCCAGCGCGGCCGAGATCGCGTTCGACGGCTGCGAGTGCAGCGAGTTGTCGGGCCCGGCGACCTGCCCGCTCGCGCCGACGACGGCGAGCCACGTCAGTCCCCGGCGTTCCGCGTTCTCCCGGCTGGTGAGCACGAGCGCCGCCGCCCCGTCGCTCAGCGGCGACGAGTTGCCCGCCGTGAGTGTGCCGCCTTCGGAGAAGCTCGCGCGCAGTCGACCCAGAACGTCTGCCGTCGAGTCGGGCCGCACGCCCTCGTCTTCGCGAACGACCACCGGCTCGCCCTTGCGCTGCGGGATGCTGACCGCCGCGATCTCGTCGTCGAACGCCCCTGAGGCAGCGGCTTCGCCCGCCCGGCGGTGGGATGCGGCGGCGAACTCGTCCTGCGCCTCGCGCGTGAGCCCGAGCTTCTCGGTGTACGACTCGGTCGACGCTCCCATCGAGATGCCGTCGAACGCATCCGTCAGTCCGTCGTGCGCCGCGGAGTCGAGGGCGGTGATCGAGCCGTAGTTCCAGCCGGTGCGCGAGCCGGGCAGCACGTGGGGCGCGTTGGTCATCGACTCCTGACCGCCCGCGACGACCACCTCGGCCTCGCCTGCGCGGATGAGCCGCGCCGCGTCGATCACGGCCGCCAGCCCCGAGAGGCACACCTTGTTGATGGTGACGGCCGGCACGTTCCAGCCGATTCCGGCGGCGATCGCGGTCTGCCGCGCAGGGTTCTGACCGGCGCCCGCCTGGAGCACCTGGCCGAAGATGACCGCATCCACCGCTTCCGCATCCAGGCCCGAATCGGCAAGTGCCTTCTTCAGTGCGACCGCACCGAGCTCGACAGCGCTCAGGGAGGCGAGCGCACCTTTGAGCTTTCCCTGCGGGGTGCGTGCAGCAGACAGGATGACGACGTCTCGTGGACTGTTCATGGCGACTCCTTCGTGGCCGTTCGGCGGCTTGTGGCCGGTTCTCCTTTCACCATCTCACACCGTCGCCGGCGCCGCAGCCCGCGATAGCCTGACACCTCGCCAATGAACGAGGAGACCCATGGAGCGCTTCGCCCCGATCGAACCCTTCGCCACTGGGATGCTCCCGGTCGGCGACGGGAACGAACTGTATTGGGAGACCAGCGGCAACCCTTCCGGCACACCGGTCGTGGTCTTGCACGGCGGGCCCGGCTCGGGCTCGACGCCGGGCGGCCGCCGCACCTGGAACCCGGAGAAGTACCTGATCGTGCAGTTCGACCAGCGCAACTGCGGCCGCAGCACGCCGTCCGCGGCAGACCCGTCCGTGGACCTCTCGGCGAACACCACCGAACACCTGATCGCCGACCTCGAGTCGTTGCGTCTGCACCTCGGCGTCGAGCGCTGGGTCGTCTGGGGCGGGTCGTGGGGATGCACTCTCGCGCTCGCGTACGCCGAGCGCCATCCGCAGCGGGTGCGGGCGATGATCCTCGTGTCGGTCACGATGACCCGCCGCTCCGACGTGCACTGGCTCTACCACGAGGTCGGTCGCTATCTGCCCGAGGAGTGGCGTGCTTTTCGCGACGGTGTGCCCGAGAATGCGCGTGACGGCGACCTGGTCGCGGCTTACGACGAGCTGCTGAACTCGTCGCACGACCCGCAGGTGCAGTTCCGGGCGGCCCAGTTCTGGACCGACTGGGAGGACGCGGCCGTGTCACTCGAGCCGGGCTGGGCGCCGAGCGAGCGGTACCGCGACGCGGGTTTCCGGATGCAGTTCGCCCGCATCGTCACGCACTACTTCAGCAACGGGGCGTGGCTCGAGGAGGGGCAGTTGTTGCGCGACGCGGATCGTCTGGCCGGCATCCCCGGGGTGCTGATTCACGGCAGGTTCGACCTCGGCGGACCGGTGGACGTGCCGTGGTTGCTGGCCGAGGCCTGGCCGGATGCCGAGCTCCACATCGTGGGCTCGGCCGGCCACCAGGGGAGCGCGGAGACGATGCGACTCCAGTTGGCGGCAGCGGAGCGCTTCGCCGACGCGCCCTGATCGCGCGGGTGCGCGTGGGTTCTCCACAGGCGGCCGCGGCGAAGAGTTCTCCACAGATTGCTGATCGGCATCGAACGGGACCGCCCCTGATTTCTAGGTTGGGGTCATGCCGAACAACGATCAGGAGGAGTCGTTCGCCGATGTGCCGATACACGATCGACCCAGGGAGAGAATGCGGCGCCTCGGCGTCGGCGCCCTCACCGACGACGAAGTGCTCGCCCTCGTGCTGGGATCAGGCCAGCCCGGGCGCAGTGTCATCGCATCAGCGCGTTCGATTCTTCGAAAAACCGGAGGTTTCCCCGGCCTCGCCACGATGGACTTCGCCCGCCTGGAGATACTGCCGGGCGTCGGTCCGGCCACGGCCGGCAAGCTCGTCGCCATCATCGAGATCTGGCGCCGGGCAGGAACCTCTTCGGCCTGGACGAGACTGGTCGATCACGAGGCCGTCGCCGCCATCGTCAGGCCCGAGCTGCTGCACCGAGATGGTGAGCGCTTCGTGGTCGTGGTCGCCGACCGCGCGGGTCGGCCTATCGAGATCGTGCTGTTGCGCGACGGCGGCATCCACCAGACCTCGATCGAGCCCGCCGAAGTGCTTCAGGCCGTGCTCACCCGCGGCGGTCGATCGTTCGGCGTCGCCCACAACCATCCCAGCGGCAGCCTCGAGCCGAGCGTGGCCGACGTCACCGTCACGAGACGGCTCGACCAGGCGGCCGCCACGATCGGTCTGCGATTCCTGGGACACATCCTCGTCGCGGGCGACGAATGGGCGGCCCTTCAGCCCAGAGCGGCTACGGGAGCAGGCGGGTCGGGCCCCGGAACAGGTAGGTCGTCTCGCGCAGGTTCGCGAGGTGCAGCATGAGCATCAGCACGCGGGCGAGCCCCATGCCGAAACCGCCGTGAGGCGGCACTCCGTAGCGGAAGAAGTCGAGGTAGAACCCGAGTTCTTCGGGGTCGAGCCCCTTCTCGCGGGCCTGTGCCTCGAGCACGTCGATGCGGTGCTCGCGCTGTGCGCCGGTCGAGATCTCGACACCGTTGAAGATGAGGTCGTAGCTCTTCGTGATCGACGGGTCGCCCTCGTGCCGCATGTGGTAGAACGGCCGGATGCTCGAGGCGTAGTCGGTCAGAAAGACGAACTCGTGACCGTAGGTCTCCTTGACGTAGGCGGAGATCTGACGCTCGCCCTCGGGGTCCATGTCGTCGTCGTGACGAGGAACCTCGTAGCCTCGCTCGGCCACGATGCGCTTCGCCTCGGCCAGCGGGATGCGCGGGAACGGCGTCGAAGGCACCTCGACCTCCACGTCGAACAGCTCCTTGATCTGCTCGCCGTGCTTCTCCTTCACCGCGGTGAATCCGGCGACGATGAGGTTCTCGTGCAAGGTCATCACGTCTTCGTGGCTGTCGATCCAGCTGACCTCGGCGTCGACGCTGGTGAACTCGGTGGCGTGACGGCTGGTGAAGCTGGGGTCGGCGCGGAAAGCCGGGCCGATCTCGAACACCTTGCCGAAGCCGGCCGGCTGCGCCATCTGCTTGAAGAACTGCGGGCTCTGCGACAGATAGGCGGTCGTGTCGAAGTAGCCGACCTCGAACAGCTCGGCGCGAGACTCGCTCGGGCTGGCCATGAGCTTCGGCGTGTGCAGCTCGATGAAGTCGTTCTTCACCCAGTAGTCGCGCAGAGCGTGCTCGAACGTCGTCTGCACGCGGAAGATGAGGTTGTTCTTCGGCTCGCGCAGGTCGAGGAAGCGCCAGTCCATGCGCTTGTCGATCCCGCTGTCCGCGGCGATCGGGGTTTCGGGGATGGCGGCCGACTCGACGGTCAGCGTGGAGAGCTTGATCTCGATGCCGCCCAGCTTCACTCGCTCGTCGTGCTTCAGCTCGCCGGTCGCGGTGACGAAGCTGCCCTGCGCGAGACCGGAGATGGTGGTGGCGGGTTCGTCCGCGACCACGGCGCCGTCGGCATCGACTGTGCGGGGGTTCACGAGCTGAACGGCGCCCGACTCGTCGCGCAGGACGACGAACTGCACCTTCTTCTGGTCGCGAACGGTCTCGACCCATCCAGAAACGGTCACGGGGCCGTCGGGGGAGGCGGCCAGGTCTTTGATCACTACGCGCTCAGTCACGAGAGCCAAGCTTACCGTCAGCCCTTAGTGCCTCCGGAGGCCCTCGCTGCAGCGCCCGAGCCCGCGCTCAGTGAATTCAAGGTATTGCCCTCCGTAGACTGGAGCAGTGGTAGCAAGCCAAGTACACCTGGTCCGTCACGGCGAGGTGTTCAATCCCGACGGCATCCTGTACGGCAGGCTGTCGGGCTTCGGCCTCTCCAAGCTCGGGCATCGCATGGCCGCCGCGGCGGCCGACCACCTCGCGACGAGAGGCCGCGCGACCACCCTGCTACGGATGTCTCCTCTGCAGCGCACTCGCGAATCCGCCGCCCCGATCGCGACAGCCTTCGCTCTGACGCCGGAGATCGACGAGCGCATCATCGAGCCGACCAACCACTTCGAGGGCACCGTGATGTCGCGGGCGCTCAAGAACCCGGTGAACTGGCCCTTCCTCATCAATCCGGCCCGGCCGACGTGGGGCGAGGCGTACACGAGCATCGAGAAACGGATGATCGCCGCCATCGACGACGCGTTCGACTCGGTCGACGAGGGCGATGTGATTCTCGTCAGCCACCAGCTCCCGATCTGGGTCGCGCACCTCTCCGTCGCCGGCGAAAAGTTCTGGCACGACCCGCGCAAGCGCCGTTGCGCCCTGTCGAGCATCACCACGTTCGAGCGACAGGAGCTCCCCGTCGTCGTACAGCGCCGACCTGGCGATCCCGAGCCGACGGAGCCGCCGGGCACCGAGCTCCGGCTGGTCGAGGTCGGCTACGCGGAACCGGCTGCCGATCTGCAGGCCGCGGCCACCGATGTGGGGGCCGTATGACGCGCCGCACCCGCACCCGCACCCGCGCCCGCATCCTGGCGCCTCTCGTTGCCACCGTCGCGGCGGCGGCGCTCCTGCTCACCGGATGCACGACCGACAAGCTCGCCGAGCAGTACCGCTCGGGCAACGGCCAGAACTACATCGCCGGTGACGGAACAGTCACCGAGTTCGCGGCCGACAACCGCGGCGAGGCCGTGAGCTTCAGCGGAAAGGTCGCCGACGGCACGCCCGTCAGCTCGAAGGACTACGCGGGCAAGGTGCTCGTCGTCAACTTCTGGTACGCGGGATGCCCGCCGTGCCGGGTCGAGGCGCCGGAGCTCGAGAAGCTCTCGCAGAAATACAAAGCCGACGGTGTCGGTTTCCTCGGCGTCAACCTCTACGACTCCGTGGGAACGGCCGCCAGCTTCGAGAAGGAGAAGGGCGTCACCTATCCGTCGGTGCTCGACCGTGACACCGGGTCGGTGCTGCTCGCCTTCAGTAAAACGGTTCCGCCGAAGGCCACTCCGACAACGCTGGTCGTCGACAAGAAGGGTCGCGTCGCGGCGCGCATCCTCGGCGCCATCCCCGACGCGAGCATCCTCGACTCGCTCATCTCCGACGCTCTCGCCGAGACCGACTGAGGTGGGAAGCGTCGGAGAGATCGTCTTCAGTGGACAGCTGTTACTCGCACTGCCCATCGCCGTGCTGGCCGGGCTCGTCTCGTTCGCGTCGCCGTGCGTGCTTCCACTCGTTCCGGGTTACCTCGCCTACGTCGGCGGGTTCAGCGGAACGGGGGAGAAGCGCGACCGCTCGCGATTGCTGACCGGAGTGGCGCTCTTCATCCTCGGCTTCGCCATCGTCTTCATCGCCTACGGCGCCGCCTTCGGTGCGCTCGGCCTGTGGCTGGTGCGCTGGCAAGAGGTGGTCATCCGGATCCTCGGGGTGCTCGTCATCATCATGGGCCTGGTGTTCATCGGGCAGTTCTCCTTCCTCCAGCGCACGATCAAGCCCACCTGGCGCCCGGCCACCGGGCTCATCGGCGCGCCTCTGCTCGGCATCGTGTTCGGCCTCGGCTGGACACCCTGCATCGGGCCGACGCTCGCGGCGATCAGTGCGCTCAGCGTCGGAAGCGGATCGCCGTGGCGTGGTGCGCTGCTCGGGCTCTTCTATTGCATCGGCCTCGGCATCCCGTTCCTGCTCGTCGCCCTCGGCTTCGAGTGGGTCACCGGATCGGTCGCATTCCTCAAACGGCACATCCGTGCCATCAACATCATCGGCGGCGTGCTGCTGGTCATCATCGGAATTCTGATGGCGACCGGCGTCTGGAGCGCGCTGATGTCACAATTCTTGGCGGTGATCACAGGTTTTGAGCCGGCCCTCTGACCACATCGATTCCGCGCCACCGCGCGAAGACCCGAACGTCGTTCAGCCCAAACTCGGCTTCGTGGGCTGGTCGCGGTGGTTCTGGCGACAGCTCACGAGCATGCGCACGGCGTTGTTCCTGCTCCTGCTGCTCGCGATCGCCGCGGTGCCAGGATCCCTGGTGCCCCAGCGAAGCTCCGACCCGAACGGTGTCGCGAACTACTTCACCGAGCATCCGGACATCGCGCCCTTACTCGACAAGCTTCAAGCGTTCGACGTCTACACGTCGGCGTGGTTCTCGGCGATCTACCTGCTGCTGTTCGTCTCGCTCATCGGTTGCATCATCCCGCGCACCAAGCACCACCTGAACGCGCTACGGGCGAAACCTCCTCGTACACCGGTGCGACTCACCCGCATGGCGGGCTTCCGCGCGCGGCTGCTTCCCGCCGAGGCGGCGGCTGACGGCGCCGAGCCGATCGAGGCGGCACGTACGGTACTCCGCAAGGCCGGCTATCGCGTGGCGGTCTACCAGGATGCGAATTCGACGTCGGTCTCGGCGGAGCGCGGCTACCTGCGGGAGACCGGCAACCTCGTGTTCCACACCGCACTCGTCGGGGTGCTTTTCGCGGTCGGGTTCGGCGGAGGACTGGGCTTCACCGGGCAGAAGATCGTCATCGAGGGGCAGTCGTTCGTCAACAGCATCCCGTCGTACAACTCGTTCAATCCGGGGCGGTTCTTCAACAGCGATTCGCTCATCCCCTTTTCAATCAGGGTGGACAAGCTCGACGTGAAGTACGAGACCGAGAACAAGAACGCCCTGGGAACCCCCCTCGACTACACGGCCCACGTCACGACGACGGAGCCGGGCCAAGCGCCGAAGAAGCAGACCATCAAGGTCAACGAGCCGCTCGAGATCGGCGGCACCAGCGTCTATCTCCTCGGAAACGCGTACGCCCCCGAGGTGACGGTTCGAGACCCGCAGGGCAAGATCGTGTTCCAGGACGACGTGGTGTTCCGCTCGCAAGACACCAACAACACCTCGCTCGGCACGATCAAGGTGCCCGACGGCCTGGCCCAGCAGGTGGGGATGACCGGCTTCTTCTATCCGACCAAGGGTGACAGCCAGACAGCGGCGGGAGCGATGGCGTCGATCTTCCCCGACCTGCGCGATCCGCTCGTCACGCTCAACGTCTACGTCGGAAGTCTCGGCCTCGACGACGGCGTTCCGCAGAACGTGTACAGCCTGAACACCGACAAGATGAAGCAGGTGGCCGGACCGGGCACCGCCACGAAATCGCTGGAGATAGCGCCGGGCCAGACCGTCCAACTTCCGGATGGGCTGGGCACGGTCTCCGTCGACGGAGTGAAACGCTATGTCGGCCTCGACATCCACAGCGATCCCGCCCAGGGCTGGGTGCTGCTGTTCGCGATCCTCATCTTCGGCGGGCTGCTGACGGCCCTGTTCGTTCCGCGCCGGCGGATCTGGGTCAAAGCGGTCGACAACGCCGACGGGTCCGTCACTCTGGAGTACGCAGGACTGGCCCGAGGGGAAGACCCGAATCTCGAATCGGCGATCGAGACGATCGCCGAACAGCACGCCGCGGGGCTCACCCGAAGTTCCGCTCGCACCCGAACAGAAAACACTTAGGCTTACACCGTGACTGACATCCTCGCTCAGCTCTCAACCGTCTTCATCTACGCGGCGATGGGCATCTATGTGCTCGCGTTCGTCGCGTTCGCCCTCGATCTCGCGCGGCGGGGCGCGCGGGCCACGGCCGAAGAAGCAGCCATCGTGCCTAGTGCAGTGGCACGGCGAACGGATGCGGGGCGCGCGTCGGCCGCGCCGCCGACCGTCGTCACGGCGAACGAGAGCTCGGGTGGCGCGACGACGACCCTCACCCGCCTGAGCACGCGCATCACATCGCGCGTCGAAGACGATGTCGCCAACGGGGGCGCGATCTCGTTCAGTATGCGGGCCGCCTTCGTCATCACGATCGTGGGATTCGCCTTCCACCTGGCTGCAACGGTGCTGCGAGGCATCGCGGCCGACCGGGTGCCGTGGGCGAACATGTGGGAGTTCTCGATGACGGGAACCCTCGTCATCATCGGCGTCTTCCTCGTCGTGAATCTCAAGCTCGACCTCAAGTACCTCGGCACGTTCGTCCTCGGGCTCGTGCTCATCCTGCTGGGCATCGCCCTCGTGCGGTACTACGTTCCGGTGGTCCCGCTGCAACCGGCGCTCCAGTCGTACTGGCTGGTGCTGCACATCATCGTCGCGGTGTTGGGCACCGCGTTCTTCGCTCTCGGGTTCGCCCTCTCTGGTCTGCAGCTGCTGCAGGCCCGACGCGAACGGCAGATCGAAGACTCCGTGCCGCAGCAGTTCAAGTTCCTCGCGACCCTACCGACGGCGAAGACTCTCGAGAACCTCGCCTACCGGGTGAACATCTTCGGTTTCATCGCCTGGACGTTCACACTCATCGCCGGAGCGGTCTGGGCCGAGAAGGCGTGGGGTCGGTATTGGGGTTGGGACACCAAGGAAGTCTGGACGTTCATCATCTGGGTGATCTACGCCGGCTACATCCACGCACGAGCCACTCGCGGGTGGCGCGGGTCGCGTTCCGCGTGGCTCGCGATCATCGGGTTCTCCGCGGTGATGTTCAACTTCGGCATCGTCAACGTCTTCTTCAAGGGGTTGCACGCCTACTCGGGTCTGTAACCGGCGGATCCGGAAGCAAGTTTCCGACAGACGAAGAGCGCGTGTGCATCACGCGCTCTTCGTCGTTTAAGCGCCGCCGAACCTGCTAGATCCGCGGGATGACGCGGATGCGGGGGTGCGACACGCCCGGGCTGCAGTGCAGATTTGCGAGCCCCTGGGGACCTGCGTAAAGTACTTACTTGTCACCCCAAAGGTGCGGGAGAGCCGAAGAGCTCCCCGGCCTCAAGCGGGACCGAATCCTTAGCCTAACGGCAAATCTCAACTTGATTGAGAGCGCCCGGAATGCTTAGGATATAAACCCCACTCACTGAGCAGGTCTAACCGACTCGGATCGTGTGAAACGGTTGCGTCCAGATAAGGACCGCCGCGAGAACACGAAACGGCCGACTTGACAAACTGACGGAGAGTGGTAAGGTAGAGAAGTTGCCCCAGAGAGACGGCCGAGAGGTCAGAAACTGGGAGCGTCCGATCCTTGAGAACTCAACAGCGTGCACAATGTCAAATGCCAAAAACCTCGACGCTTAGCTTCGGCTAAGCAAGAGATTCCTTTGGAAACAGATTAAAACAACAAAGCAAGTCAGTAATGATTTGTTCTGTCAGTTTCAAACTTGCTGAGATGTCACCCATTCCGGTGGCTCGAAGCACTAGATGTGCCGAGACGCTTGCGTCTCGTGCAATCAAACATTTACGGAGAGTTTGATCCTGGCTCAGGACGAACGCTGGCGGCGTGCTTAACACATGCAAGTCGAACGATGAACCCGGAGCTTGCTCTGGGGAATTAGTGGCGAACGGGTGAGTAACACGTGAGTAACCTGCCCTTGACTCTGGGATAACCTCCGGAAACGGAAGCTAATACCGGATACGACGTACGGAGGCATCTCCTGTACGTGGAAAGAATTTCGGTCAAGGATGGACTCGCGGCCTATCAGGTAGTTGGTGAGGTAACGGCCCACCAAGCCTACGACGGGTAGCCGGCCTGAGAGGGTGACCGGCCACACTGGGACTGAGACACGGCCCAGACTCCTACGGGAGGCAGCAGTGGGGAATATTGCACAATGGGCGCAAGCCTGATGCAGCAACGCCGCGTGAGGGACGACGGCCTTCGGGTTGTAAACCTCTTTTAGTAGGGAAGAAGCGAAAGTGACGGTACCTGCAGAAAAAGCACCGGCTAACTACGTGCCAGCAGCCGCGGTAATACGTAGGGTGCAAGCGTTGTCCGGAATTATTGGGCGTAAAGAGCTCGTAGGCGGTTTGTCGCGTCTGCTGTGAAATCCCGAGGCTCAACCTCGGGCCTGCAGTGGGTACGGGCAGACTAGAGTGCGGTAGGGGAGATTGGAATTCCTGGTGTAGCGGTGGAATGCGCAGATATCAGGAGGAACACCGATGGCGAAGGCAGATCTCTGGGCCGTAACTGACGCTGAGGAGCGAAAGCGTGGGGAGCGAACAGGATTAGATACCCTGGTAGTCCACGCCGTAAACGTTGGGAACTAGATGTGGGGACCATTCCACGGTCTCCGTGTCGCAGCTAACGCATTAAGTTCCCCGCCTGGGGAGTACGGCCGCAAGGCTAAAACTCAAAGGAATTGACGGGGGCCCGCACAAGCGGCGGAGCATGCGGATTAATTCGATGCAACGCGAAGAACCTTACCAAGACTTGACATATACGAGAACGGGCTAGAAATAGTCAACTCTTTGGACACTCGTAAACAGGTGGTGCATGGTTGTCGTCAGCTCGTGTCGTGAGATGTTGGGTTAAGTCCCGCAACGAGCGCAACCCTCGTTCTATGTTGCCAGCACGTAATGGTGGGAACTCATAGGAGACTGCCGGGGTCAACTCGGAGGAAGGTGGGGATGACGTCAAATCATCATGCCCCTTATGTCTTGGGCTTCACGCATGCTACAATGGCCGGTACAAAGGGCTGCAATACCGTAAGGTGGAGCGAATCCCAAAAAGCCGGTCTCAGTTCGGATTGAGGTCTGCAACTCGACCTCATGAAGTCGGAGTCGCTAGTAATCGCAGATCAGCAACGCTGCGGTGAATACGTTCCCGGGCCTTGTACACACCGCCCGTCAAGTCATGAAAGTCGGTAACACCCGAAGCCGGTGGCCTAACCCTTGTGGAAGGAGCCGTCGAAGGTGGGATCGGTGATTAGGACTAAGTCGTAACAAGGTAGCCGTACCGGAAGGTGCGGCTGGATCACCTCCTTTCTAAGGAGCATCTGGCACCCCGTGTCGTAAGACGCAGTGGTGTCCAGGCGCCAGATCGAGACACACGTTCTCGCTGGTAGCTCATGGGTGGAACATTGACATTGGTGCGGAGCCGAACGGCTCGAAGTCAGTACGCTCTTCGGAGTTGGAAAGCTTCGAACTCGGAAGCACCGCACATGCACGCTGTTGGGTCCTGAGGGACCGGGCCTCGTCCGAACGGATGAGAACTGGACCTCTGGACCTTTTCTTGTCGGCATCACTTGCCGTCAGAGAAGGTACCGCCCGTACTTTGAGAACTACACAGTGGACGCGAGCATCTTAGATTCGAGTCGAGCCGGTTTCGGCTGGCGAGTCTCGGATCACAAAAAGATGATCTGATTTATTAGATCATTGGTCAATTTTTCTAACGAAAGATCGATTCAAACTCATGTGATTTCAAATTTCTAAGAGCAAACGGTGGATGCCTTGGCATCTGGAGCCGAAGAAGGACGTAGTAATCTGCGATAAGCCTCGGGGAGTTGATAAACGAACTTTGATCCGAGGATTTCCGAATGGGGAAACCCCGCTGGGCCCGTAAGGTGACCCAGTGACTCCCGCCTGAATATATAGGGCGGGTAGAGGGAACGTGGGGAAGTGAAACATCTCAGTACCCACAGGAAGAGAAAGCAAAAGCGATTCCGTTAGTAGTGGCGAGCGAAACCGGAAGAGGCTAAACCGATCATGTGTGATAGCCGGCAGGCGTTGCATGGTCGGGGTTGCGGGACTTTTCTGCTGATTCTGCCGAACAGCAAGCGTTACAAAGGAATATAGACGAATGGCATTGAAAGGCCAGTCATAGAGGGTGCCAACCCCGTAGTCGAAATGTTCCAATGGCGCGAAGAGTATCCCAAGTAGCACGGGGCCCGAGAAATCCCGTGTGAATCCGTCAGGACCACCTGATAAGCCTAAATACTCCCAGATGACCGATAGCGGACAAGTACCGTGAGGGAAAGGTGAAAAGTACCCCGGGAGGGGAGTGAAATAGTACCTGAAACCGTTTGCTTACAAACCGTTGGAGCCTCCTTGTAGGGGTGACAGCGTGCCTTTTGAAGAATGAGCCTGCGAGTTAGTGATATGTGGCGAGGTTAACCCGTGAGGGGCAGCCGTAGCGAAAGCGAGTCTGAATAGGGCGATTCAGTCGCATGTCCTAGACCCGAAGCGAAGTGATCTATCCATGGCCAGGTTGAAGCGACGGTAAGACGTCGTGGAGGACCGAACCCACTTAGGTTGAAAACTGAGGGGATGAGCTGTGGATAGGGGTGAAAGGCCAATCAAACTTCGTGATAGCTGGTTCTCTCCGAAATGCATTTAGGTGCAGCGTTGCGTGTTTCTTGCCGGAGGTAGAGCTACTGGATGGCCGATGGGCCCTAAAAGGTTACTGACGTCAGCCAAACTCCGAATGCCGGTAAGTGAGAGCGCAGCAGTGAGACGGTGGGGGATAAGCTTCATCGTCGAGAGGGAAACAACCCAGACCACCAACTAAGGTCCCAAAGCGCGTGCTAAGTGGGAAAGGATGTGGAGTTGCACAGACAACCAGGAGGTTGGCTTAGAAGCAGCCACCCTTGAAAGAGTGCGTAATAGCTCACTGGTCAAGTGATTCCGCGCCGACAATGTAACGGGGCTCAAGCACGCCACCGAAGTTGTGGCATTGACATTATTGGTAGGCCTTCGTGGTCCAGCCGTGTTGATGGGTAGGAGAGCGTCGTGTGGCCAGCGAAGCGGCGGTGTAAACCAGCCGTGGAGGCTACACGAGTGAGAATGCAGGCATGAGTAGCGAAAGACGGGTGAGAAACCCGTCCTCCGAAAGACCAAGGGTTCCAGGGCCAGGCTAATCCGCCCTGGGTAAGTCGGGACCTAAGGCGAGGCCGACAGGCGTAGTCGATGGACAACGGGTTGATATTCCCGTACCGGCGAAGAACCGCCCAAACTAATCCAGTAATGCTAAGTGTCTGAATCCCCTTGATCGAAGCCTTCGGGCCTAGACGAGTGGGCCTAGCACACGACCCTATGCTGGTGCGGTTAGCGTATTAACAGGTGTGACGCAGGAAGGTAGCCGAGCCGGGCGATGGTTGTCCCGGTCTAAGTGTGTAACCCGAGAGATAGGCAAATCCGTCTCTCATATAGGGCCAGGCACGATGGGTAGTCTTAATTGACGAAATCGGTGATCCTATGCTGCCAAGAAAAGCATCGACGCGAGGTTCCAGCCGCCCGTACCCCAAACCGACTCAGGTGGTCAGGTAGAGAATACCAAGGAGATCGAGAGAATCGTGGTTAAGGAACTCGGCAAAATGCCCCCGTAACTTCGGGAGAAGGGGGGCCTGAGGCGTGTAGGAATTTACTTCCGAAGCGTTTGAAGGCCGCAGAGACCAGTGGGAAGCGACTGTTTACTAAAAACACAGGTCCGTGCTAAGTCGCAAGACGATGTATACGGACTGACGCCTGCCCGGTGCTGGAAGGTTAAGAGGAAGGGTTAGCTTCGGCGAAGCTCAGAATTTAAGCCCCAGTAAACGGCGGTGGTAACTATAACCATCCTAAGGTAGCGAAATTCCTTGTCGGGTAAGTTCCGACCTGCACGAATGGCGTAACGACTTCCCAGCTGTCTCAACCGCGAACTCGGCGAAATTGCACTACGAGTAAAGATGCTCGTTACGCGCAGCAGGACGGAAAGACCCCGTGACCTTTACTACAGCTTGGTATTGGTGTTCGGTGTGGCTTGTGTAGGATAGGTGGGAGACTTTGAAGCTGGCACGCTAGTGTCGGTGGAGTCAATGTTGAAATACCACTCTGGTCACTCTGGATATCTAACTTAGAACCGTAATCCGGTTCAGGGACAGTGCCTGGTGGGTAGTTTAACTGGGGCGGTTGCCTCCCAAAAAGTAACGGAGGCGCCCAAAGGTTCCCTCAACCTGGTTGGCAATCAGGTGTCGAGTGTAAGTGCACAAGGGAGCTTGACTGTGAGACTGACAAGTCGAGCAGGGACGAAAGTCGGGACTAGTGATCCGGCAGTGGCTTGTGGAAGCGCTGTCGCTCAACGGATAAAAGGTACCTCGGGGATAACAGGCTGATCTTGCCCAAGAGTCCATATCGACGGCATGGTTTGGCACCTCGATGTCGGCTCGTCGCATCCTGGGGCTGGAGTAGGTCCCAAGGGTTGGGCTGTTCGCCCATTAAAGCGGTACGCGAGCTGGGTTTAGAACGTCGTGAGACAGTTCGGTCCCTATCCGCTGCGCGCGTAGGAAATTTGAAAGGATCTGACCCTAGTACGAGAGGACCGGGTTGGACGAACCTCTGGTGTGTCAGTTGTTCTGCCAAGAGCACCGCTGATTAGCTACGTTCGGGATGGATAACCGCTGAAAGCATCTAAGCGGGAAGCCGGCCTTGAGATGAGATTTCCATGCCTTCGGGCGAGAGGCTCCCAGCTAGACTACTGGGTTGATAGGCCGGATGTGGAAGTGGGGACTAAAGACCCATGGAGCTGACCGGTACTAATAAGCCGATAATTTGATAATCACTATCTTCATACCGTTGTAAGGCTGGTATGGAGAGCCTGAGATTGCTTGCGTCCACTATGTGGTTCTCGATGTACGGTCGAGAACAAATACAATCGTCATGATTGTTCGTTCACTTTGATACATCAATAGTGTTTCGGCGGCCATAGCGAGAGGGAAACGCCCGGTTACATTCCGAACCCGGAAGCTAAGACTCTCTGCGCCGATGGTACTGCAGGGGGGACCCTGTGGGAGAGTAGGACACCGCCGGACTTCTTTTGTGAAATGGCCACCCAGCTTTGGGTGGCCATTTCGCGTTTAACAGCAGTCTTCTAACAACACAGCGCGCTGAGCAGCACGGGCGTCAGCCCGGAAGACCTCGAGAAGCATCGTCGTAGGCTGAGCACGTCGTGCCGGCAACCGAAGGAGAAGTCGTGAGCGAGACACCGCCAGACGACCAGAACGACAAACGCGACCGACGTGACGGCGAGGGCGCCGGGGGTCAGCGGCGTCAAGGCGGCGCTGGCGGCTCGCGCGACAGGCGCGACGACCGTGGCGGACGACCTTCCGGTGATCGCGCCGGCGGTGATCGCGCCGGCGGTGATCGCGGTGGGCGTGATCGCGATGCGGGCGGACGTCCCTCCACGGGACGCCCCTCGGGTGGACGCCCCTCCGGTGACCGCGCGGCCGGTCGGCCGAATGCCGCTGGAGGCGATCGCCGCGGTGGCTACTCGCGCGACGGGCAGAGCTCGGGTGGCCGCGGCGCAGGCTCTCGCGACGGGCAGAGCTCGGGCGGCCGCGGCGCAGGCTCGCGCGACGGGCAGTCAGCGGGCGGTCGTGGCGGGTACTCGCGCGACGGCCAGAGCTCCAGCGGTCGCGGCGCGTACTCGCGTGATGGACAGGGCTCCGGCGGTCGTGGCGGCGCCCCGTCGCGTAACGGTCAAGGCGCTGGCGGTCGTTCCGGCGATGCCGTGCGTTCCGATGGGCAGCGGCCGAATGGGCAGCGGCCAGGCGGTGAGCGGCCGAACGATCGGCGAGGCGGGCAGCGACCGGGCGGCCGCGACGGACGCGACGAGAAGCTCTGGACGCGCGAAGGTCGACCCGCGAGGGGTGACCGCGATGCGCGCGACTTCGAGCGTGAGCTCACCGAAGAGGAACGGATGGCGCGCGAGCTGCGTTCCGTTCGCACGCGTCACGACGATCCTGAGATTCCCGACAGTGTCGAGCCACGTGACCTCGACAAAGGTGCTCGCACCGAGCTCAAGACTCTGAGCAAAGAGAACGCCGAGTGGGTTGCACGGCATCTGGTGATGGCGGCGAGGCTCATCGAAGACGACCCGGAGCTCGCGCACCAGCACGCGATGTCGGCCGCTCGTCGCGCCGGCAGAATCGGCGTCGTTCGCGAGACGCTGGCGATCACCGCGTACGCGACCGGGGACTTCGCCCTGGCCCTGCGTGAGCTGCGGACGTATCGACGCATCTCCGGATCGAACGACCAACTGCCCCTGATGGTCGACAGCGAGCGCGGGGTCGGGCGTGCCGACCGTGCGCTCGAGCTGGGCCGCTCGGTCGACCGCACCACTCTTCCCAATGACGTGCAGGCGTCGCTCGCCATCGCCATGTCCGGCGCGCGGCTCGACCTGGGGCAGACCGAAGCGGCGCTGGCCGAACTGGAGATTCCGCAGCTCGATCCGAACCGTGCCTTCAGCTGGAGCCCCGACCTGTTTCACGCCTACGCGGATGTTCTCGAAGAGCTCGGCCGCGAGGAGCAGGCGGCGACGTGGCGCGAGCGCGCCACCCGTGCAGAGGAGGCGATCGGCGCGGCACTGAGCGTCGATGAGCATGAGACGGTGGACATCGTCGAAGAGGAGTTCGAAGGCGTCGACATCGACTTCGACGAGTCCGGCGAGGTCGACGAGTCCGGCGAGGTCGACAGCTTCGCGGTCGTGGAGGCCGGCGACTCCGATCTCGACGCCGACGCGGTGATCGAGCTCGAAGACCCGTTGCACGACGACGCAACGCAAGACGACGAAGACGAAGACGAAGACGAAGACAAGGGTGACGATGGCACTGTTCCGACGGAGCGCTAAAGCCGTGACTCCGCTGGATGGTGTCGACCTCATCCTCGCCGACCTGGATGGTGTGGTCTACAAAGGCCCCGACGCGATCGAGCACGCCGTCGAGAGCCTGAACGCCGCGAGTGAGACCGTACGCGTCGGGTACATCACCAACAACGCGTCGCGCACGGACGCATCCGTCGCCTCGCACCTCACTGACCTGGGCCTGCAGGTGGCGCCGGCCGATGTGGTGACCTCGCCGCAGGCTGCGGTGCGGTTGCTCGCGCAGCACGTACCGGCCGGTTCCACGATCCTCGTGATCGGCGGCGACGGACTCGTCGACGAAGTGCAGAAGGGCGGCTTCTCCGTCACCCGATCGGCCGACGACGAGCCGGCGGCGGTCATCCAGGGGTTCGCCCCGGAGGTGGGCTGGACCCACCTGGCCGAAGCCGCGTTCGCCCTGCAAGGGCGCACGGAGGAGGAGCGACCCTGGGTCGCCACCAACACCGACTGGACGATCCCGGTGGCGCGGGGGATCGCACCGGGAAACGGCACGCTCGTCTCCGCAGTGCACACGGCGATCGGCCGGCTGCCCCTGGTTGCGGGCAAACCGGAGATCGCGATCTTCGACGAGGCCGTCGCCCGGTTCGGCGCCTCGAAACCGCTGTTCATCGGCGACCGACTGGACACCGACATCCTCGGCGCCAACCGGGCCGGAATCGATTCGGTGCTCGTGCTCACCGGTATCGATGGCGCGAAGCAGCTGATCGCGGCGGATGCGAACTCTCGCCCGACCTACATCCTGGGCGATCTGCGCGGCCTGTCGGAGCCGTATCCGGAGACCGTCTTCTCGAAAGACGGCCTCACCGCGACCGTCGGCGACTCGGTGGTGCGGATCGCCGGAAACGATGTGGAGATCGTGACCGAAGGCTCATCCGAACTCGATCTGCTGAGAGCGGCGTGCGCCGTGATCTGGAACTCGGGGCGGGCGATCTACGGGCTCGAAGTGCCGGAGCGACTCTACATCTGACCGGCCGTGATGTCGGTGGCCTGTCGCGCTCAGAGCGCTGCGGCCCGCTCGACCACCCGGTAGCAGCGACGGATGCGGTCGATCCACCAGTCGCGGCGTTCGGCGTCGGCCGCGAGCGCGTCGAGTCGTGCGGTCGATACGGTGGGGCGCACGACGGGGATGGACCCGCCGACCGGCAGCAGGGGCTCATCCGCGACATCCTGCTCGAACATCGCAACTGTTCCGAGCCCGCAGTCGAACTCGAGCGACGGCACGGCCGCGGCCAGATGCGCCCCCATCGCGATGCCGACGGAGGTGTCGATCGCGCTCGAGACGACCACCGGAAGCCCGGCCTCGCCGACGATGCGGAGCGCCGCATGGATGCCGCCGAGGGGCTGAGCTTTCACGATCAGCAGGTCGGCCGCGCCCGCCTTCGCAACGGCGAGCGGGTCTTCGGCTTTGCGCACGCTCTCGTCCGCGGCGATCGGAACGCCCATGTACGCGACGCGACCGCGGATCTCGGCCAGCTCTTCGACCGTCGCGCAGGGCTGTTCCACGTATTCGAGGTCGTAGGGCGCGAGCGCGTGGATGGCGTGCTCGGCTTCGTCGACGTTCCACAGAGTGTTCGCGTCGATGCGGATGCGGCCCTCGGGCCCCAGATACTCCCGCACCTCGCGCACGCGCGCGACGTCGTCGGCAAGCGTCTGCCCGGGCTCGGCCACCTTGACCTTCGCCGTGCGCGCACCCGGGTAGCGGTCGAGAACGGCAGCGACGCGACCGGCGGCCACGGCGGGCACGGTCGCGTTCACGGGGATGCGGTCGCGCAGCGGCGTCGGGGCGGGTCGCCAGCCGAAGTCGATGGCCGCGTGCAGCCAGGCGGCAGCCTCCGTGTCGCCGTACTCGACGAAGGGCGAGAACTCCGTCCAGCCTTGCGGCCCTTCGAAGAGCACCGCCTCCCGCACCGTGATGCCACGGAATCTCGCCGTCAACGGCAACGAGACCACGCGGGTACTGCTCAGCAGATCGGCCAGCTCGGGCAACATCTCCCCAGTCTCGCACGCGCGCATCCGGCGAACCGTAGGCTTGTCGTATGGCACAGGCGGTTTCAGACATCTTCGACCCGAACGCTTGGCGCCAGGCGCCCGGTTTCGACGGGCTCACCGACATCACGTATCACCACGACCTCACCGGCCGGGTGGCGCGCATCGCGTTCGACCGCCCCGAGGTGCGCAACGCATTTCGCCCGCACACGGTCGATGAGCTGTACGCGGCTCTCGAAGACGCTCGCACGAACCCGCGCATCGGCGTGGTGCTCCTGACCGGCAACGGGCCGAGCCCCAAAGACGGCGGCTGGGCCTTCTGCTCGGGCGGCGACCAGCGCATCCGGGGCCGCGACGGCTACAAGTACTCGGAAGGCGAGACCGCGACCGGGATCGACGCCGCTCGCAGTGGCCGGCTGCACATCCTCGAGGTGCAGCGTCTCATCCGCTTCATGCCCAAGGTCGTCATCGCCGTCGTTCCCGGCTGGGCGGCCGGCGGCGGCCACTCGCTGCACGTGGTCTGCGACCTGACGATCGCGAGCGCAGAGCACGGGAGATTCAAGCAGACGGATGCCGATGTCGGCTCGTTCGACGCCGGCTACGGCAGCGCATACTTCGCCCGGCAGATCGGGCAGAAGAACGCGCGCGAGGTGTTCTTTCTGGCGCGGGAGTACTCGGCTCAGCGTGCCTACGAGATGGGAGCCGTGAACGCGGTCGTTCCGCACGCCGAGCTGGAGACGACGGCCCTCGACTGGGCTGCGGAGATCCTCACCAAGTCGCCCACGGCCATCCGGATGCTGAAGTTCGCCTTCAATGCCGTCGACGACGGTCTGGTCGGCCAGCAGGTCTTCGCGGGTGAGGCCACCCGCCTCGCCTACGGCACCGACGAAGCTGTCGAGGGTCGCGATTCCTTCCTCGAGAAGCGGGAACCCGACTGGTCGCCGTTCCCGTGGCAGTACTGACGTGAGGCCGCGGCGGTGACCCGCGCGCTCAACGTTCTCGGGTCGGACCGGCCGGGCGACATCCTGCTCGCGCTGCGGGCGGCGCTCGCCGGTGGTGGGCCGGCTGTCGTGCCGCGGGACCCGGCGGCGAAGCGCGGTCGGTGGCCGGAGCCGGGAGCGACGGTGGCGCAGAACGTTGCGCTCGTCATCGAGACGTCGGGGTCGACGGGCTCGC
This sequence comes from Leifsonia sp. NPDC058292, assembly GCF_042880955.1. Lineage (NCBI taxonomy): Bacteria > Bacillati > Actinomycetota > Actinomycetes > Micrococcales > Microbacteriaceae > Leifsonia > Leifsonia sp. NPDC058292. Next base: position 7,448 of record NZ_JBHVYL010000002.1, on the reverse strand, counting down.
CGAAACGGGTCGCCCTCTCCACCGACGCGCTGCTGGCCAGCGCCGCGGCGTCGGCCGGCGCGATGGGTGGTCAGGGGCAGTGGATCCTCGCCCTCCCTGCCCACTACGTCGCGGGAGCGCAAGTGCTGGTGCGGTCGATCGCTGCCGAGACCGAACCCCTGATCTACGGCGGGGGACACTTCGACCCCGTGGCGTTCGCCGGCTTGGCCGCCGAGCTCACGAGCGACCTGCGCTACGTGTCCCTCGTTCCCGTGCAGCTCGCGCGGCTGCTCACCGCGGTGGAGAACGGCGCTCGGGAGGTGGCCGATGCGCTGCGCCGGTTCGACGGCATCCTGGTGGGCGGTCAGGCCTTGAACGGCCGAGTGCGGGAGAGGGCGGCGGCGGTGGGCGCGCGCATCCTCGGCACCTACGGGTCGAGCGAGACGGCGGGCGGCTGCGTTTACGACGGGACGCCCATCGGAGCGACGGTCGTGCGCGAGGTCGATGGCGGCCTTGAGATCGCCGGACCGACGCTGGCCGAGGGATACCTGGGCCATCCGGCTCGCACGCAAGGGACCTTCCACGAGGCCGACGGGCAGCGGTGGTATCGCACGGGCGACGTGGGGCGAGTGGATGCGGAGGGCCGGGTGGTCGTGCTCGGCCGCGCGGACAACGTGATCATCTCCGGGGGCGAGAAGGTTCTGCTCGACGCGGTCGAGCGGGCCGTGCGGCTGCTCGACGGCTACGAGCACGCGGTGGTCGTGGCGGAGGACGACGCGGAATGGGGGCAAGTTCCGGTGGTCGTGACGGAGGATGTCGCGGCCGCGGGTGTCGAGAGGGCGGAGCTTGCGGCGGTGCGTGAGTTCGTCGCCGAGCGGGTGGGACGAGCCGCTGCGCCGAGCCGGATCGTCGTGCTGCCGCACCTGCCGATGCTGAGCAGCGGGAAACCCGACCGGGTGCGCGTCGCACGGGCCGTCACCGACAGCCGGCGGAACGGCGAGGCATAGCCGGTGTCGTTACAATTCGCACTGTGATGAGTCAGAACAAGCCACGGATGCAGCGGATGAACCCGGCCCAGCGCGGGACGAACGGGAGAAGCGGGCGGCCCGGTGCGCCGAAGGCGAAAGTGAAGCCCGCGACGGCGTCCGACTGGATCGCGGGCGCGCGACTGCGCACCCTGCCGCTCGCGATCGCACCCGTCATCATCGGTGTCGGGGCGGCCAAGGTGGCCGACGGAGCGGGAGTCTGGCATCCGGTTCGAGCGCTCCTCTGTCTCGCTGTCGCCGTGTTGCTGCAGATCGGCGTGAACTACGCGAACGACTACTCCGACGGGGTTCGCGGCACCGACCAGTTCCGGGTCGGGCCGAGCAGGCTCACCGGCTCGGGGCGTGCGGCTCCGAAGCGCGTGCTCACCGTCGCCCTCGTGTTCTTCGGCCTGGGCGCCGTGGCCGGTCTGGCGCTCGTGCTCCTCACCCAGCACTGGTGGGTGCTGCTCGTCGGTGCCGCGGCCATCGCGGCTGCCTGGTTCTACACCGGCGGCAAGCGGCCTTACGGATACTTCGGGCTCGGCGAGGTGTTCGTGTTCGTCTTCTTCGGGGTGGTCGCGACGGCGGGAACGACGTACATGCTCTCCGGCACCGTGAACCAGGAGGCATGGTTCGGCTCGGTGATCGCGGGACTGATCGCCTGCGCGGTGCTGATGGTCAACAACATCCGCGACATCGAACCCGACAAGGCCGCCCGCAAGCGCACGCTCGCCGTGCTGCTCGGCAACGTCGCATCCCGCATCGTGTTCTGCGTGTTCCTGCTGGTGCCGTTCGCCATTCTGGGCGTGCTCGCGCTGTTCTATCCGATCGCGTGGCTGGGCTTCTTCGCGCTGCTCGCCGCTCTTCCGGCGTGCGTGATCACACTGTTCGCGAAGACGCCGCGTGAGCTGGTGACCGCTCTGCAGCTCACCAGTCTCACCGGACTGCTCGTGGCGATCGCGCTGGGGTGCGCCTACGTGTTCTGAGGCTTCGAGCGCGTCTCTTCGGCGGCGTCGACCGCCGCGTCTTCCGTGTCGTCGTCGACCGTCGTCGCCGGGGTCTCGCGGTGACGCGCGGCGTACAGGTCGCGAGCAACCGCATCCCGCGGCTTGCGCAGGATGACGTAAGACAGGCACAGCCCGATGAGCGCTGCGGCGATGACCGCAATCCACCAGTCGATGCGCAGAACCAGCAGGATCGCCAGCGGAACTGCGAACAGGAGCAGTCGCAGCACAGAATAGGTGACCCAAGAGGGAATGCGTTTCACGCTCCCAGCTTAGGGACACTCTCTGAGAGTTACGATTGACATATGGTTCGCCTCTGGATAGTCCTCGGCGTCGCTGCCGCGGTGTTCTACATCTATTCGGTGGCAGACTGCGCCCTCTTCGAGCGCTCGCGGGTGCGCGGACTTCCGAAGCCTGTGTGGCTTCTCGTGATCATCCTCTTCCCGGTCATCGGCGGTGTGCTCTGGTTTCTCGTCGGGCGCGGGCGTCGACGCAGCGAGGGTGTGCGCCGCACGACGGCCCCCGACGACGATCCCGAGTTCTTGAAGCGGCTCGGCACCGACCGCGAGCAGGAGGAGCGCATCCGTCAGCTCGAGAAGGAACTCTCCGACCTCGATGAGAACGGCCCCGACGACCAAACCGGCCGCCGGGATGCCTGACGCCGCACAGACCCGAGTGACCGGCAACCCGGCGACCGACTACGCCATCGCCCTTCTCGGCGCGCTCGTGCGCAACGGGGTCAGCGACATCGTCGTGAGCCCCGGGTCCCGGTCGCAGGCACTCGCGCTCGTCGCTGCCGAGCTGGAGCGCGCCGGTGCTGCGCGACTGCACGTGCGGATCGACGAGAGGGTCTCGGGCTTCCTCGCGCTGGGGCTGGCACGTGAAAGCGGCGTTCCCGCGGTCGTGATCACGACGAGCGGCACCGCGACGGCCAACCTGCATCCTGCGGTGCTGGAGGCGCACGAGTCGGGTGTGCCGCTGATCGTGCTCACATCGGACAGGCCGGCCGAGTTGCGGGGCATCCGGGCGAACCAGACCACGCGCCAGCAAGGACTCTACGGTTCGGCGACCCGGCTCGAGCTGGATGTCGCGGCTCCGGAAGGTGAGCAGCGCGAGCGGGGCGCGGCTGAAGAGCTGGCCCGGGCGGCCGTGCGCGCCGCCGTCGGAGCCGACACGGCCGCCCCCGGGCCGGTGCACATCAACCTGGCGCTGCGGGCGCCGCTCTCGGTGGCGGTTCCGCCGATCGAGGTCGGTACCGTCGGCGCCGTGCCGGCCGTCGCATCCCCGAGTGTTCTCGGGCGCGAGTCCATCGAGTTGACGGATGCGCCGGGCACGATCGTCATCGCGGGCGCCGACGCCGGAGAGGCCGCAGAATCCCTCGCTCGTGCCGGGGGCTACCCGCTGCTGGCCGAGGTGTCGAGCGGATCGCACTTCGGGCCCAACCTGGTCGTCTCGTATCGGGAGCTGCTGTCTGACGACGCGTTCGGCGGCCGGGTATCGCGGGCGATCGTGTTCGGGCATCCGACCCTCAGTCGCGAAGTGCCCGCTCTGCTGAGTCGCGACGACGTCGAGGTGATCGTCGTCGCGCCTTCGGGCCTCGAAGCGTACAACCCGGCGCATCGCGCGCGCGTGGTCGGGGCCGCGAGTGCGCCGGCATCCGTCGACCTGCGCTCGCCGGAGGTGCGGGGATGGGTCGGCAGCTGGGTGTTCGCCAGCCGCAGGCTGCAGGAGGCCGCCGAACGCGAGGCCGACGGAGGCGCAGGCGCTCCGGATGTCGACAAGGCCCGCTCGTACGCGCCCGCCGACGCGCTCGCGTTCGCGAAGGCCGAACTCGCCGCGGTGCGAGCTCCCATCACGAGGCCGCTGCTCGCCGAAGCGCTCTGGCGCTACACGTGGCCGCATGATCGTCTCGTGCTCGGAGCGTCGAGGCTGATCAGGGATGCGGACAAGATCGTGCCCGGCAAGAAGATTCGCGTTCACGCCAACCGCGGGCTGGCGGGGATCGACGGCACCATCGGCACGGCGATCGGCATCGCCTTGGCGAGCCAGGCCGCGGCCGAAGAGACGGGCAGCCCTGCCGGGGTGACTCGCGTGCTGCTCGGCGACCTCGCGCTCCTGCACGACGTCGGGGCCCTGCTCTTCGGAAGCGGGGAGCGGCGACCGCACCTGCAGGTCGTCGTCGGCAACGACGGGGGCGGCACGATCTTCGACGGCCTCGAAGTCGCGGGCACAGCGCCGGAGAGCGCCTTCAACCGCGTGCTCTTCACGCCGCAGGCCGCCGACATCGCGAGCCTGGCGGCCGCCTACGGCTGGGCTCACCGGGTCGCGCGCACGAAAGGCGAACTCGACCAGGCGCTGTCGGCGCCGCCGGCCGGGGTCAGTGTCGTCGAGGTTCCTCTGGAGCGGTAAAGACAGAACGGGGAGCGGTGTGGATTCGATACGTGCGGCGATCGAGGAACATTGGCGGGCATCCGAGAGCGGCGACATCCGGACGGAGCACGCGATCTACGCCGACGACGCGACTCTCGACTATCCCCAGTCGGGTGAGCGGTTCCGAGGCCGCGAGAAGATCGCGGCGCAGCGGGGAGGGCATCCGGCGGAACGGCATTTCACCGTGCTCCGCATCACGGGCGCCGATGAGCTGTGGGTGAGCGAGTGCATCATCAGCTATGACGGAGCGCCGACATACTCGGTGTCGATCATGGAGTTCGCGGGCGGCAAGGTCTCTCACGAGACGCAGTATTTCGCCGAGCCGTTCGACTCGCCCGAGTCGCGGAGGGCGCTGGCGGAGCCGATGCCGGGCAGGGATATCCGGCGGGCTTAGCGTCACGCCGTCATCGTCTCGCTCAGCGAACCGTGACCAGTGCTGTGTTGATGGCCATGACCGCGGCGGCTCTTGCCCATTCGGAGAAGTCGAACGCGCGCACGTCCAGCGTGAAAGCGCCGGCGTCCCAAGCGTGAGCCCGCGCGATCCCTTCCTGGATCGAGCTCTCAGCCAGGGAATGCAGCGCGAGGCCGTCTCCGGTGAGAATGATCAGGCCGGGATCGGTCGCATCGGCCACCGCGCCCAAAAGCGTGCCCAACGCGAGTCCGGCAGCTTGGAACGCGCGCATCGCCGGCTCGTCGCCCGCTCTGGCGGCCTCCAACGCTTCGCCGTATGCCTCCCGGCCGGCGTTCCGGGCGATGGACGCGTTGGTGAGATAGCTGGAGACGCAGCCCCGGTGGCCCGCGTCGCACTGAGGTCCGGTCGCGTCGACCAGGAGGTGGCTGAGCTTGCCGGGCCTGCCGTTGGCGCCCTTGACCAGCTTCCCGTCGATGACATATCCGACGCCGATCCCCACTCCCACTGTGACCAGCGCCATGGTCACGATGGACGAGTGTCCTTGCAGACCGATGCTCTCGGCGAGCGTCAGAGCCTGCACATCGTTGGCCACGCTCACCGGTAGGCCGACCCGCGTGCTCAGGAGGTCGGCCAATGCGACACCGTCCCAGCCCAGGTAGCTCGATTCGTAAACGACTTCTTGCCCTGGAGGGCCGGAGATCGTGCCGGCGAGAGTGACCCCGACGCCGGCGATCCTCGGATGGTCGTTCTGGAAGCCACGAAGGATGATCGCGATCTCGTCCGCCACTTGGTGGGGGTCGTGGGATCGAAGCTCCAGTTCCGTTGATGCGACGACATCATTGGCCAGATTGACGACAGCGGCGTACAGCGCCTCACCCGTGAGCTTCACCCCGAGGAACTGGTAGGCGTCGTGAACCGGCTCGAGCAGCTCGATGGGTCTGCCGGTGCTGGCCCGCAGTTCGGTGCGGCCCTCCTGCACCAATCCCACCGCCAACAGGTCACGCGTCACCCGCGTGAGGTTCGCCCGAGAAACCCCCAGGCTGCGTGCCATTTCGGAACGACCCATGGGCCCCTGGCGCAGAACGAGTTGCAGGGCGGCGCGGGCGGACGGCTGAAGGTCCGGCCACTGATGTGGGGCCTGCGTAACGATGGACACGGCATTCACTGTAGCTTCCACAGAGTTAATTTCATCAGTTGACAAACTACTCGGGTCTCGCGCATATTGGAACCACCCTCAGCCCCGTTCGGGTTGTCTGCACCCCTCATTCGCACCAGTCAAAGGAGATTCAGAATGCGATCACGATCCGTCATGGCACTAGGGCTGGCGGCCGCCGTCAGCGTCGCCATGCTCACCGGCTGCAGTAGCTCGGGCGGCGACTCGGGCGACGTCACCCTGAAGTTCTGGTCCTGGGCGCCGAACAGCCAGAAAGTCGTCGACGCCTGGAACAAGGCCAACCCGAAGATCCACGTCAAGTACACCGACGCCGGTGGAGGCGACGAGTCCGCATCCAAACTGCTCACAGCCAGCCGCGCAGGCAACGCGCCGGACCTGGCGTTGGTCGAATACACCACCCTCCCCTCCCTGATCGTCGCCGGCGTTCCGGCGGACATCACCAAGTACACGGCGGATGTGAAAGACGACTTCACCCAGGGCACGTGGGACCAGACCACCTTCGACGGCAAGGTCTACGGCGTACCGCAAGACGTCGGTCCGATGTCCATCACCTATCGCGAGGACATCTTCAAGCAGTACGGAATCGCCGCACCGAAGACGTGGGACGACTTCAAGGTCGCGGCTCAGACCGTGCGCAAGGCCAACCCGCAGGCGGTCATCGCATCCATCCCCCCGACGGAATTCGGCACATACGCGGGCATTGCCGCGCAGGCGGGATCGCAATGGTGGAACGTGAAAGACGGCAAATGGACCGTCGGCATCGCCGACGAGGACTCACTGAAGGTGGCGGACTTCTTTCAGGGGCTCGCCGATGAGGGTCTGATCAGCACCGATCCGCTGCTCACTCCCGAGTACGACAAGGCTCTGAACGACGGGACGATGCTCTCGTGGCCGTCGGCGCTGTGGGCGCCGGGAGTGTTGCAGAGCGTCGCTCCGGATACCGCGGGCAAGTGGGCCCTCGCTCCCCTTCCGCAGTGGACTGCTGGAGACGCATCCGTCTCCTATCAGGGCGGCTCGTCCATCATCGTGTCGAAGAACTCCAAGCACGCAGAAGCCGCCGCGAAGTTCGCGACCTGGTACAACGCCAACACCGACGGCGTGAAGCTGCTCCTCAACACGCAGAACCTCTACCCGGCGGCGACCTCTGGCCAGGAACTCGCGAAGTCGCAGAAACCGCCGGCGCTGATGCCGCAGCAGACGGACTTCTACTCGCTCGCCGCGCAGATCTCCTCGGAGACGACGCCCGTCACCTGGGGCCCGAACGTGAACCTGGCGAAGTCGACGTTCACCGATGCGTTGTCGAAGGCGATCGCCAACAAGACCCCGTGGCGTGACGCGTTCATCGCAACGCAGAAGGCCGTCGTTCAGGACATGAAGAAGAACGGCTTCAAGGTCACAAACGGTTAGCCGCCATGGTCGGGCTC